>JAODNF010000252.1 GCA_025464915.1 Frankiales bacterium
ACGCGAGTGACGGGGTCGAGGTGGTGGGCGAAGCGGGGGACGGCGCGCAGGCGGTCCAGCTCGCGCACGCCCTGACGCCGGACGTCGTGCTCATGGACGTCCGGATGCCCGTGGAGGACGGGCTGTCGGCGACCAGGCGGCTGACCGCGGCGCTGCCTGCGACGAGGGTCGTCGTGCTGACGACGTTCTCGCTCGACGAGTACGTCTTCGAGGCGCTGCGCGCCGGCGCCTCGGGCTTCCTGCTCAAGGACACCGACCCCGTAGAGCTGCTGCGGGCAGTACGGGTCGTCGCCGAGGGCGAGGCGCTGCTCGCGCCGTCGGTGACCCGCCGCCTCGTCGAGGAGTACGCCACGCGCTCCCGCACGGCGCCGGTCGCACCCGAGCTGAACCGGCTGACCGACCGCGAGCGCGAGGTCGTCGCGCTGGCCGCCGAAGGGCTGACCAACGAGCAGATCGCGCAGCGACTCGTCGTCTCGCCGGCCACGTCGAAGACGCACGTGTCACGCGCCATGGTGAAGCTCGGTGTCCGGGACCGCGCTCAGCTGGTGGTCCTGGCCTACGAGTCGGGTCTGGTCAAGCCCGGCTGGCTCTAGGGAGCAGCCGGAGAGCCTCCTGCGGTACGACGACGGGCGCGGGTCCGGTCGGCAGGCTTGAGCCCATGACAGATCTCGTCGTGGAGACCCACGGACTGACCAAGCGCTACGGGCAGCGCACCGCCGTCGACGGCCTCGACCTGACTGTCCCGCGCGGGGTGGTGGCCGGCTTCATCGGTGCCAACGGCGCGGGCAAGACGACCACCCTTCGGATGCTGCTGGGCCTCGTGCGCCCGACGTCCGGCACGGCGACCGTGCTGGGGCACGACCTGTCCGAGCCGTCGTCGTACCTGCCGAAGGTGGGTGCCCTCATCGAGGCGCCCAGCTTCTACCCTGGACTGTCGGGGGAGCGGAACCTACGGGTGCAGACGACCCTCGGCGCCATCCCTGACCGCCGGATCGGGGAGGTGCTCGACGTCGTCGGGCTGACGGGGCGCGGCGCCGACCCCTACAAGAGCTACTCCCTCGGGATGAAGCAGCGCCTGGGGATCGCGTCCGCGCTGCTCGGGTCGCCCGAGCTGCTGGTGCTCGACGAGCCGACGAACGGCCTCGACCCGACCGGCATCCGCGAGATGCGCGAGCTGCTCCGGCAGGTCGCCGACACCGGGCTGACGGTCCTCGTCAGCAGCCACCAGCTGGTCGAGCTCGAGCAGGTCTGCGACTGGCTCGTCATGGTCGACAGCGGCAGGCGGGTGTTCCAGGGCACCACGGCGCAGCTGCTCGCGGCGGGCAGCGACCGCCTGGTGCTGGCGACCGAGGACCCTCGCGACCTCGACCGGCTCGTCACCGTGGTCCGGGACCAGGGCGCGCTCGCCGAGCGGCAGGGCCGCAAGGTGCACGTCCCGCTCGGCGGCGTCGAGGACGTCACCGGCTTCCTCGCCGGCATCAACCGCGCCGCGATGGGCGAGGCGATCACGCTCGTCGAGATCGCCGTTGCCGCAGGCACTCTCGAGGACCGGTACGCCTCACTGGTCGGTGCGGCGTGAACGCCTTCCGCAGCGAGCTCGTGAAGCTCGGCCGTCGCACGACGCTGCTGGCCGCCGGGGCGGTGCTGCCGTTCCTCGCCCTCCTTGCCACGACTCTCGTCGTCCTCAACGCGACCACGACGCCGACGATCGGCGCCGGCGACGGGTTCGAGCCGTCGCTCGCGATGCTCGGGACGACCGGCGGCCTCACCGCCGGGTTCCGGGCCTCCACCGGGTTCCTCGGGATCCTGGTCTTCACGCTGTTCCTGACGTCGTTCAGCAGCGAGTTCTCGCAGGGGACCCTGCGCACCCTGCTGGTCCGCGAGCCGCGCCGGGTGCGGTTGCTCGTCGGGAAGCTCTCGGCGGTGCTGCTGCTGGTCGCGGCCTCGCTGCTGCTGGCCGAGGTGCTCAGCATCGGGCTGTCCGCAGTGCTGGCCTCGTCGCGTGACGTGCCGCTGTCGTCCTGGTGGACCGCTGACGGGCTGCAGCAGGCCGGCGGCGACTACCTCAACGCGCTGCTGGCGTCGGCGTTCTTCGGCGCTACCGGAGCCGCCGTCGCGATGCTCACCCGGTCGACCGTCGTCGGCCTCGCGATCGGGCTGGCCTGGCTGATGCCGCTGGAGCACATCGTGCAGAACGCCTGGCCGGACGCCGAGAAGTGGTTCCCCGGGCTGCTGTTCGACGTAGTCGCGCGAGGCGGGTCGACGCTGGTCAGCTACCAGTACGGCCTGACCGCCGGCGTGGTCGGGGCGGCGGCCCTGCTCGTTGCCGGTGCGACGTCGTTCGTCCGGCGGGACGTCAGCGGCTGAGCAGGTCCCGGACGTGGCCGGTCTCGTTGAGGCTGACGAGGCCGCGCCGCCCGTCCCGGCTGGCACCGATCCTCGTCAGGCTGGCGTACGACGGGGCAAACCACAGCAGTCGGTCCTGGCCGGTGATGCGGGCGGTGTAGGCGTTGATGGCGCCGCTGTGGCTGAACAGCACTGCCCGCTGCCCGGGGTGCCGCGCGACGAGGGACTCCACCGCGTCCACCACGGTCTGCTGGAAGTGCTCGGCGTCGACCTGGCTGTCCTGCAGCTCGCCCGCCACAAGGGCGTGCCAGCGCGGATCGTTCTCCGCCCGGAGCTCCTCGACGGGGACGTAGGACGTGTGCTCCTTGTCGAACTCGGCGAGGCCAGGCTCCACCTCGAGGGGCAGGCCGAGCTTCGCGGCCAGCGGCTCCGCGGTCTCGAGCGCCCGCGCGGCAGGGCTGCTGTAGAGGGCGTCGATCTCGTCGAGGGCGAGCGCCTCGAGGAGCCGGACGGCCTGCTGCCAGCCGACGTCGGACAGCCCCGGGTCCGCCGGGCCGCCGTGGTCGGTGGCGTCCACGCGCACCGGCAGGGCGTGGCGGACGAGGACGAGCTCCATGCCACGGCAGACTAGTGACGGTGGAAGTCGGTCTGACGTTCGGCGTCGAGGAGGAGTTCGCCCTCGTCGATGCCTCCGGTGCGCTCGCCGACGCCCCGGGGGTGGCCGTCTCCGCCCACCGCCTGGTCGGGGACAGCGCCACCAAGGAGATCAGCACCTCGCAGCTGGAGATGGTCTCGCTCATCTGCGACTCGCTCGCGATGGTCCGGTCCCAGCTCGACCTGCTCCGGCGCACCGCGGTGCAGGCCGCGGCCGAGCACGGCTGCCGGGTCCTCGCCGCCGGCACCCACCCGTTCTCGTCGTGGCACGACCAGCGGATGACGCCGGGAGAGACCTACGACCTGCTGGTGTCGCGGTGGGGGCTGCTCGCCCGGCAGCAGCTGATCACCGCGCAGCACGTGCACGTCGGCGTCCCCGCCGACCTCGCGATCCCGGTGCTCGACCGGCTCGGCCCCGACCTGCCGCTGCTGCTCGCGATGTCGGCCTCCTCTCCCTTCTGGGAGGGCGAGGACACCGGCTACGCCAGCTACCGCTCGATGTGGTTCTCCCGCTGGCCGATCGTCGGCACGCTGCCCGTGCTCGGCACCAGGGAGGCGTACGACTCGCTGGTCGAGTCGCTCATCGCGACCGGCATCGCCGAGAGCTCGTCGCGGCTCTACTGGGACGCGCGGCCCTCGGAGAAGTTCCCGACCGTCGAGGTGCGGGTCGCGGACACGATGCCGCTGGTCGACGACGCGGTGCTCCACGCGGCCCTCGTCCGCTCGCTGGTCCGCGTCGCCGCCCGCTCCGCGCACACGCCCCCGGTCCGGACCGAGCTGGTGCCGGCGGCCCGGTGGCGGGCCGCGCGGTTCGGCCTGACCGACTCCCTGCTCGACACCCGCACCGGGTCGCTCGTGCCGGCCGCCGATGGGGTGCACGACCTGCTGGGCCGGCTGCGCGAGGACCTCGAGGACCTCGGCGACTGGGACGAGGTGTCCGGGCTCGCCGGGCAGCTCCTCGCCCGGGGGACCTCGAGCGAGCGGCAGCGTGCGGTGGCCCGCGAGGGCACGCTGACGGACGTGGTCGACGCGCTCGTCGCCGAGCTCGGCGCCTCGTGACCCACGGAGCCGTGGGGCGCTCTCACCAGCCCTGAGAGTGCCTGGGAGCTCCGTGGATCACGGCAGCAGCAGGCAGCTGTCGCCGAACTCGTGCCAGAGGTAGCCCTCACGTCCGGCGTGGTCGTAGGCATCGGCTACGAGAGCCGGACCGGCCACCGCCTCGAGCAGGTGCACGTGGGAGGCCCCGGGCTCGTGCCAGCCGGTGACGAGGCCGGTGACGACCCGCGCCGGCCGGTCGGTGCCGAGCACGAGGTCCGTCCAACCGCGACCGGGACGGACGAAGCCGGCAGCGTCAGCGACTGTCTCGAGCGCCCGCGTGACGGTCGTCCCGACGGCGACGACGCGCCCGCCGCGCCAGTGCACGGAGTTGACGAGGGCCGCGGTCGTGGCAGGGACGTCGAACCGCTCGGGGTTCGGCGGCTCGCCGACCTCTGGCGAGGACACCCCGGTGTGCAGGGTGACCGGCGCGACGAGCACGCCACGGGTCGCGAGGTCGGTGACCGTCCTGGGAGTGAAAGGCCTCGCGGCGGAGGGCATCTCCGCAGATCCCGGCTCGACCGCGAACACGGTCTGGTACGCCGACAGCGGCCACCTCCGGGGGACGTACCCGTAGGAGATGGGCCGGCCGTGCCGCCCGAGCAAGGCGGTGACCGGTCCCTCCACGGCCACTGCTGCGCGGTGCAGGCGGGCCTGGCCGGGCAGGGTCTCGAGGACGTCCAGCCACGCACCGGCCGGCAGGCCGATCCGCTCGCCGACGGCCACGTCCGCCACCGGGCCGAAGGACAGCCCCTGTGGTCGTACCTCGACGACCCAGGTCCCGTCGTCGAGGGCGGAGGCGAAGTGCACCTCGACCGGCACGCCGGAGCGGGTGCCGTCGACGGACGCGGCCAGGGTGGCGCTGCGGTTGACCACGACGAGGTCTCCGGGCTCGAGGAAGTCGGGCAGCTCGAGGAACACGCTGTCGACCAGCCGGTCCGGTGCGGCGACGAGGAGCCGGACCTCGTCGCGCTCGAGGCCGCGGGCCTCGGCGGGCTCGGTGGCACTGTGTGTCTGCAGGTGGGTGCTCATGCGATCTCCAGAGGGGTCAGGTCGGCTGCCCGGTAGCGCCCGCTGGGCTGCTCGAGCAGGCGCAGGAAGGCGGGGACGACGGTCTCCGGCAGCGGCCGGTCGGTGATGTCCTCGCCCGGGAAGGCGGCCTGGTGCAGGTCCGTGCGCAGGTCACCCGGGTCGAACGACAGCACGCGAAGGTGCGGGTGCTCCGCGGCGTAGACCGCCATCAGGTGGTCGAGGGCGGCCTTGGACGAGCCGTACCCGCCCCAGCCCGCGTAGGGCTCGACGGCCGCGTCGGAGCTGATGCTCACGACCGTCGTGGGACGGGTCAGCTGCATCAGGGCGAGCGGCGCGACGACGTTCACCTCGAAGACCTGGCGCAGCTCGGCCAGGTCGTGGTCCTGCAGAGCGGGCATGGGGGAGGGCCCGAGGGTGCTGGCGTTGTTCACCAGCAGGTCGAGCTCACCGGGCACGGCCGCGTGCAGAGCGGCCCGATGCTCGGGGTCGGTCACGTCGCCTGGGACGACGATCGCGCCGGCCGGGGCGTTGGCAGTCAGGAGGTCGCCGTCGCGGGCGTCGAGGACGAGGGTCCAGCCGTCGGCGGCGAGGGCGCGGGCGAGAGCGAGGCCGAGCCCCTTGGAGGCTCCGGTGATGAGTGCTGTCTTGGTCATGTCCGCTATGGTGGAACCTGAAGTCAACTTCATGTCAAGGAGGTGATCGAGATGAGAGCTGACGACCTGCTCACGGTCGGCGACGTCGCCCACCGAAGCGGCTTCGCGGTCTCGGCGCTGCGGTTCTACGAGCGCGAGGGCCTGATCACGGCGACCCGCACGTCCGGCGGCCAGCGCCGGTACGAGCGGTCAGTGCTCCGCCGGCTCGCGTTCGTCCGGGCCGCCCGCAACATCGGGCTGTCGCTCGAGGAGGTCCGCCAGGCCCTGGACACACTGCCCGGTGGCCGGACACCGACGAAGGCGGACTGGGCGCGGCTGTCGAAGGCCTGGAGCGCCAGGCTCGACGAGCAGATCAGGGCCCTCCGGGCGCTGCGGGAGGGACTCGACTCCTGCATCGGCTGCGGTTGCCTGTCGCTGCGCCGCTGCGCCATCTCCAACCCGTCCGACGTGGCCGCGACGAGGGGGGTCGGCGCGGTCTACCTGCCGCGGCCGCTCACCGAGGAGCACGGGCGCCACTAGCGTGGCCCCGTGCCGAGCGCTCTCCCGGACGGCGACGTCCCCCCTGTCGACGGAGCGCTGCCCGCGCCCGCGAGGGCGCCCTTCAGCGTCTACGTGCACGTCCCGTTCTGCACGACCCGCTGCGGCTACTGCGACTTCAACACCTACACCGACCTCGGCGGCCAGCAGTCGTCGTACGCCTCCCTGGTCGTCGCCGAGCTGGACCTGATGCGGCGGGTCGCTCAGCCCCCACCTGCGGACACGGTGTTCTTCGGAGGCGGGACCCCGACCCTGCTGCCCGCGGAGGACCTCGGCCGCATCCTCGCGGCTGTCGACCTCGCGCCCGGGGCGGAGGTCACGACCGAGGCCAACCCGGACTCCGTCGACGAGCGCTCTCTGGCCGCGCTGCGCGAAGCAGGGTTCAACCGCATCAGCTTCGGCATGCAGTCGGCGGTGCCGCACGTGCTGGCTGCCCTCGACCGCACGCACACCCCGGGACGCGCGGTCGAGGCGGCCCGGGAAGCGAAGCGCGTGGGGTTCGAGCAGGTGTCCCTCGACCTGATCTACGGCGCGCCCGGCGAGACCGACGACGACTGGCAGCTGTCGCTCGACACGGCGCTGTCGGCGGGCCCGACGCACGTCAGCGCCTACGCGCTCATCGTCGAGGAGGGCACCAGGCTCGGTGCGCAGGTCCGTCGCGGCGAGGTGCCGATGCCCGACGACGACGTCCTGGCGGACCGCTACCTGATGGCCGACGCAGCCCTGACGGACCTGGGCTGGTACGAGGTCAGCAACTGGGGCGAGCCGTGCCGGCACAACGTCGCCTACTGGCGGGGGCACGACTGGTGGGGTGCCGGGCCGGGCGCGCACAGCCACGTCGGCGGCGTGCGCTGGTGGAACGTCAAGCACCCCACCGCGTACGCCGGCCGCATCCATGACCGCGTCAGTCCGGCCCACGCCCGCGAGACCCTGAATGACGAGGACCGTCGGGTCGAACGTGTGCTGCTGGAGCTGCGGCTGGAGCAGGGCCTGCCGCTCGAGCTCCTGCGCCCCGCGGGCCGGGCGGCGGCAGCGAGGTACGCGGCCGACGGGCTCCTCGAAGCGCGCGGCGATCGCCTGGTCCTGACGCAGCGAGGCCGGCTGCTCGCTGACGCCGTCGTGCGTGACCTCGTCGACTAGGGGAAGGCTCGACCCATGCCTCGTACCGCCACCGCTGACGTCGTCGACCGCGACCAGCTGCTCGCCTTCCTGCGACCACGCCACCACGTGCTTCTGATGACGCACCGGCAGGACGGCTCGCCGCAGCTGTCGCCCGTCTCGGCGGGGGTCGACGACGAGGGCCGCGTCGTCATCGCGACCTACCCGCAGCGGGCCAAGACGGCCAACGCGCGGCGCGACAACCGGGTGTCGCTCTGCTTCCTGTCGGACGAGTGGGACGACGCGTGGGTCCAGGTCAACGGGACCGCTGAGGTGCTCGACGTCCCGGAGGCGGTCGAGCCGCTGGTCGACTACTTCCGCTCGATCGCAGGTGAGCACCCCGACTGGGACGAGTACCGCGAGGCCATGGTCCGGCAGGGCAAGTCGCTGCTGCGCGTCACCATCGACAGCTGGGGCCCGATCGCGACCGGCGGCTTCCCGCCTACCTGACGAAGCGGATCGTGATCGGGTAGCGGTAGGGCTCGCGCCGCCCGGCCGCGACCGCCGCGATGATCGCCATCACCGCACCGAAGATCGCGAGACCGATGAGCAGGAAGAGGCCCACGATCACGAGGATCAGCACGAGGGACACGACCAACCCGATGAGCATCGTCAGGTGGAAGTTCAGCGCCTCCGCCGCGTGGTGCCGCGTCATCGGCTTGTAGGGGTCGTCCTTCGCGATGAGGTACACGACGAGCGGCCCGATCAGGCCGAACGCGAACCACGACAGGTGCACCAGGACGGCCAGCGTCGTGTCCTCCTGCGCCGGGTACGCGGGGTAGCCCTGCTGGGGCGGGTACGGCGGCTGCGTCACGCGTCGGAGGGTACCGAGCGCTCCACCGGCCGGCCGGTCACGAAGAAGCGGTAGAGCTGCACGATCACGAGCAGTCCGACGGCGAGGGCGACGCCGCGCCCCAGCGCGCCCGGCCAGGTCTGGCGGTACGACGTCGGGCGCGCACGCCCGTCCGGCCGCACCTCGACCCTGACCTCCGTTCCGGCAGGGGGGACCTTCTCGAGGTGCAGCACGACGTCGCGCCCGCCGGCCATGGCGTGGATGCCGTCGTGCTCGAGGCCGACCACGACGGCCGTCGTGTCGTGCGACCCGCCCCAGGACCGGCCGTCCGCCCAGTGCAGCGCGGAGCCGATCAGCAGGCCGGCGAGGACCCCCGTCAGCAGCACCGCGAGCTGGGGGGCTGCTCCCGACGTACGGGGGTGTGTCCTCACTCGGCCATCCTGCCAGCCGCGCCGTACACTTGGCACTCACGAGGAAGGAGTGCCAGTGCTGGACGACCGCAAGCTCGAGGTGCTCCGCGCGATCGTCGAGGACTTCGTCGACACGAACGAGCCGGTGGGGTCCAAGACCCTCGCCGAGCGGCACGGGCTGGGCGTCAGCCCGGCGACCGTGCGCAACGACATGGCGGCGCTCGAGGACGAGGGCTTCATCACCCACCCGCACACCTCTGCCGGCCGGATCCCCACTGACAAGGGCTACCGGCTGTTCGTCGACCGCCTCTCGCAGGTCAAGCCGCTCAGCCAGCCGGAGAAGCGCGCCATCCAGAGCTTTCTCGAGGGCGCGGTCGACCTCGACGACGTCGTCACCCGCAGCGTCCGGCTGCTCAGCCAGCTGACCCAGCAGGTCGCCGTGGTGCAGTACCCCTCGCTGTCGCGGTCCGAGGTCCGGCACCTCGAGATCGTGCACCTGGCGCCGAACCGCCTCATGCTCGTGCTCATCACCGACAGCGGGCGGGTCGAGCAGCGCGTCCTGGAGCTGCCGGCGGTCGTGAGCGACCAGGACGTCAGCGACCTGCGCAACGTGTTCGGCCCGCGCCTGCACGGCGCCCGCCTCGTCGACGCGCCCCGCGCTCTGAGCGACCTGCCGGACGCCGCGCCGCCGTCGCTGCGGCCGGTCCTGACGTCCGTGCTCAGTGTCGTGCTCAGCACGCTCGTCGAGAAGCCGGAGGAGCGGATCGCCATCGGCGGCACCGCCAACCTCACCCGGCACGCCCTCGACTTCCCCATGACCCTGCGCCCCGTGCTGGAGGCGCTCGAGGAGCAGGTCGTCCTGCTCAGGCTCATCGGTGAGGTCAACGACCCCACCACCGTGCACGTGAAGATCGGCGAGGAGAACAGCGTGGAGGGCCTGCGGTCCACCTCCGTGGTCACCATGAACTACGGACCTGGAGGGCTCGGCGTCCTCGGTCCGACGCGCATGGACTACAGCGGCAACATGAGCAGCGTGCGGGCCGTCGCCCGCTACGTCGGCGACCTGCTGGCGGGCGCGTAGTGGCCGACTACTACGGCATCCTGGGCGTGGCCCAGGGCGCGACCGACGACGAGCTGAAGAAGGCCTACCGCAAGCTCGCCCGCGAGCTGCACCCGGACGTCAACCCGGACCCTGCGGCGCAGGAGCGCTTCAAGGAGGTCACGAAGGCCTACGAGGTCCTGTCCGACCCGCAGAAGCGGCAGATCGTCGACCTCGGCGGCGACCCGCTCGCCCCCGGCGGCGGGGGCGGGGGCGGCGGCTTCCAGCAGGGCGTCGACCTGTCCGACATCTTCGGTGCGTTCTTCGGCGGCGGTGGCGGCGGGCGTGGTCCGCGGTCCCGCGTGCAGCAGGGGTCGGACGCCCTGATCCGGATCGACTGCGAGCTGTCCGAGACCGCGTTCGGGGCCCAGCGGGAGCTGACCGTCGACACGGCTGTGCTCTGCGGCACCTGCGACGGTCAGGGCACTGCGCCCGGCACCCTCCCGACGACCTGCGAGACCTGCCGCGGCCGCGGCGAGATCCAGCAGGTGCAGCGCAGCTTCCTCGGCCAGGTCATGACGTCGCGGGCCTGCCCGCGCTGCGTCGGCACCGGCACCGTCATCGAGCACGCCTGCGCCGTGTGCCACGGCGACGGCCGGGTCCGCTCCCGCCGCACCCTGACCGTGAAGATCCCGGGCGGCATCGAGGACGGCATGCGCATCCGCCTCGCCGGCGAGGGCGAGATCGGCCCCGGCGGCGGCCCGTCCGGCGACCTCTACGTCGAGGTGCACGAGAAGAAGCACGCCTTCTTCACGCGCCAGGGCGACGACCTGCACTGCACCGTCGCCCTGCCGATGACGGCAGCTGCCCTCGGGACGTCGGTGCCGCTCGAGACCCTCGACGGCCAGGAGACGCTCGACGTCCCGGCGGGCACGCAGCCCGATGAGGTCTTCACCCTCAAGGCCCGCGGCGTCCCGCACCTGCGCGGCACCGGCCGCGGCCACCTGCACGTGCACCTCGAGGTCCAGGTCCCGACCAGGCTCGACGACGACCAGGTCGAGCTGCTCCGCAAGCTCGCGGCCCTGCGTGACGAGGAGCGCCCGGGCCTGGTGGCCAAGTCCGGTGGCGGCCTGTTCGGCAAGCTCCGCGACGCCTTCGACGGCCGGTGACGGACCCGGTCTTCTTCTGCCCTGACCTGCAGGGTGACGAGGTGCTGCTCGACGGTCCTGAGGGCCGGCACGCCGCGCTGGTGAGGCGGCTGCGCGTGGGGGAGTCCCTCGACCTGGTCGACGGGCGCGGCGTGCGGGCGTCCTGCGCCGTGCTCTCGGTGGCGAAGGAGTCGCTGGTCGCCGCGGTGGGCTTCCGGACCGCCGAGCCGGCTCCCTCGCCGCGGCTCACGGTCGTCCAGGCGCTCGCCAAGGGCGAGCGCGGCGAGCTCGCCGTCGAGCTCATGACCGAGGTCGGCGTCGACGAGGTCGTGCCCTGGCAGGCGGCCCGCTGCATCGCGAAGTGGAACGACAAGGTCGGTGCCCGGTGGGCGTCGACCGCCCTCGAGGCGTCGAAGCAGGCCCGGCGCTCCTGGTTCCTCACCGTCGGTCCCCTGGCCTCGACCGCTCAGGTGGGCTCGCGGGCAGGCCTGCTCGTCCTGCACGAGCAGGCCACCACCCCGCTGTCGTCGGTCCCGCTCGACGGCGACGTCACACTCGTCGTCGGGCCCGAGGGCGGGATCGCGCCCGAGGAGCTCGCGGCCCTGGGCGGTACGCCGGTCCGGCTGGGGCCCACGGTCCTGCGCACCTCGACCGCCGGCGCCGCCGCCGCGGCCGTCCTCAGCGCCCGCCTCGGCCGCTGGTAGCCGGGGGTGCCTACGCATCTTCCGAGCCACGTGAGCGTGCGTCCGGTGACGTACCGGAGCCCGGTCAGAGCTCGGACGGGGCGGTGCGGCTGCGGCGCCGGTGGACCAGGTAGGCCGTGACGGCGATGACGGCGATCGCGAGGATGCCGTAGCCGAAGCTCGTGACGTACTGGCCGATGGCCTCACCCACGAGGTAGCCGCCGAGCACGCAGGCGATGGCCCAGAGCGTGCCGCCGAGCGCGTTGTAGACGAAGAAGGTCCGGTAGGGGAGCTTCGCCATGCCGGCCGCGCCCGGGACCATCGCGCGCAGCAGCGCGGTCCAGCGCCCGAAGAACACGGCGGTGCCGCCCCGCTTCAGGATGAACGTCTCCGTGACGAGCCAGCGCTCCTCACCGACGAACCGGCCGAGCCGGGTGGCCTGCAGCCGCTGTCCGTAGCGACGACCCACGGCGTACCCGACCGCGTCACCGGAGATCGCCCCGGTGACCGCGAGGACCAGCAGCACGGTCAGGCTCGCACCGTTCTGGGTGCCGACGGCCCCGCCGAAGACCAGCGCCGTCTCGCCCGGGAAGACGAAGCCGAGCAGGATCGAGGCCTCGAGGAACGGCAGCACGAAGACGATCAGGTAGAGCGCCCAGATGGGGAAGGTCTTCAGCAGGTCGTCGACGAACGCGGCCACTCCCGCACCCTACGGTGCGGACCTACCAGTCTGCTGTGCGCGCGAGGCCGTGGGTCGGGACGGTCGTGAACCTGCCGCCGGTGAAGCGCAGGACCGTGAAGGCCGGGCGGCCGCCGGCGGGGTACCCCGAGACCAGGAGGGCGCCGTCGCGGACGCTGATGCGGCTCGGGGTGTCCAGCGGCACTGGCGGGCCGTCGGACACGCGCCGCCCGCTGCCGTCGAAGAACACCAGGTGCAGGTCGCCCGGGCGGCAGACCTCCGCGGTCACGACCGAGTCACCGTCGAACGCGGCCGGGTAGAGGCCGCAGACGGGACGTCCGTTCCTGTCGCGGGCGGAGGACGACCTCGCGAGCTCCTGGGCCTGGGCGAGGTCGGTCGCTCCGGCAGGCAGCAGGTAGAGGCCGTCGCTGTAGGTGAGCAACGCCGCCCCCGAGTCCGAAACGGACAGCAGGTCCCAGGGGCCGTCCTGCGATGAGGTCAGCACGCGGGTGGCACCGAGACCGCTGATCACCACCGCGGGGAGCTCGCTGCTCCCCGGACAGGCACGGCGTGCGTAGGCGACGTAACGGCCCGTGTCGGACGACCTCGGTTCGAGCAGGACGTGCCTCCCGCCCGACGTCGCGACCGTCGAGGCCCTGCCGCCGTCGAGCCGGTCGATCGCGTCGTCGCAGCGACCGTGCGTCCTGAGCCACAGCAGCGAGCCGTCCGCGAAGCTCAGGTCGACGTCGTCCTGCGCGCCTTGCGGATAGGTCAGGTGCTTCACGAAGGCGCCCGAGGTGGCGTCGAACAGGTCGATCCGGTGCCCGGCGATGCCGGCGAAGGTGGGCCCGCTCGTCCGTGCCGTCGTGTCACGGGTCACCGGGAGGACGGTCAGCCGGTTGAGCGTGCCGTCCTTGGCCGAGAACGTCGTCAGCACGACCGCGCCGTGGACCCAGCCGGTAGCGGTCCAGCTGACCGAGCCCTCCCACGGAACGGCCGTACCGGCCGGCGCGGTGGTGGTGCCGAGCTGCCCGCCCTGGCTGTCGACGAGCGTGATCCGCACGTTCTCGTCGACGCCGGTGAGGCGTCCGCTCACGCGCGTCGGGCTGCTGATCGCCTCACCGTCGGTGGGGGCGGCGACCTTCAGATCGGTCTCGCCGATCGTGCTGATCGTGTAGACGGGGTCGCCGTCGAGGAAGAAGCGCTCGAGGGCCGCCTGGCCGACCTTCCTGCCGGCGAGGCTGATGTCCACCAGGTCGCACGACTCGCAGGGCTTCGTGAGGGTGAAGGTCCCGTCGAGGGACAGCACGTCCTTGAGGTAGTGCTGGACGAGGGCCGTCTTGTCCCCGGCGTAGGGGTAGGTCGTCTTCCAGTCCGCGATCTCCTGGGCCGACGTGAACGGCCAGATGGCCGGGTTCTCGAAGGCGTGGTTCAGCCCGCCGCCGGCAGTCGACGGCGTCACGCTCGGCTCGGTCGACGGGGACGGCTCGGTGACAGACGGCGCGGGGGTGCCGGGTGTCTGCTGCAGCGCGGACTGGCCGCCGTTGTCGGACAGCACGAAGACGAGGGACGTGGCGGCGGCGGTCGCGACCAGGGCTCCGGGCAGCACCCAGCGGCTGCGGCGCCTGGCGGCGACCCGCTTCCGGATGGTGGCCAGGCCGTCGCCGGCAGGGCGGAGAGTGTCCGCCTCCTCGCGCAGCAGCGCGGCGAGCCTGTCCTCGGGCGAGGGGGCGGTCATGACGGGTCCTCCAGCAGGGGGCGCAGCGAGGCCATCGCGCGCGAGGTGTGGCTCTTGACGGCACCGGTGCTGCAGCCCATGGCGGCCGCGGTCTGGGCCTCGGACAGGTCGCCGAAGTAGCGGAGCACCACGGCCTCGCGCTGCCTCGGGGGCAGCTTCTGCAGGGCCTGCATCAGCAGGTCGCGCTGCACCGTGCGCATCGCGCTCGTCTCGGCGGAGGCGACGTCGGGCATCAGCTCCGGCTGGTGCCTGGCGGCGACCAGCTTGCGACGCAGCCGGGACCGGGACAGGTTCACCACCGCCGTACGGAGGTAGGCCTCCGCCTTGTCCGGCTCGCGCAGCCCCCGCCAGCTGCCGTGCACCTTGACGTAGGCGTCCTGCACGACCTCCTCGGCGTTGTCGCGGTCTCCCGTGAGGAAGGCCGCGAGGCGGACGAGCGAGGTGTAGTGCGCGGCGTACAGCTCCGTGAGCCGGTCCTCTCCGGACAGGACCGTCACCGCACCACCCCCTGCTCCCGCCAGTGTCGTGCTCATGACCGGTACGACGCCGGGTCCTGTCGGTCGGTTTACACCGGACGCGGGCTCGTTGGCTCGTATTCTCGGAGGCATGTCCCCAGCACGGCGCGCCGCGTCCCTCCTCGCCGCCGTCGTCGTGCTCGGGCTCACCTCCCCGGGCACCGCCCTGGCCGACCCGACCCCCTCGCCGACGCCGATCATCACGCTGCCCCCGGTGAGCCCGACGCCTTCTGCGTCACCGACACCGAGCCCGACGCCGAAGCCGACGCGAAGCCGCACGCCGAGCCCGACGCCCAGCCCGACCCGGGTCCGGCACACCCCCAGCCCGACCCCGCGCGTGAGCACCGCGTCGCCGACGCCGTCCGTGAGCGCGAGCCCGACGGAGTCCCCGACGCCGGAGGTGACGTCCAGCCCCACCCCGTCGGCGAAGGCGGTCAAGGTGAAGCCGGCGACGAAGACGAGCGCGTCCTCGAGGCTGTCCAAGATCGGGTGGGTCGTCATCGGCGGCGCCCTGCTGCTCGGCCTCGGCGGGGGCGCAGGTCTCTACCTGACCCGGCACCGGGCATGATCCCGAAATGACCGACTGCCTGTTCTGCGACATCGTGGCCGGCGACGTCCCGGCCACGAAGGTCCTCGAGACCGACCGCGCGCTGGCCTTCCGGGACATCGCGCCGCACGCGCCCGTGCACGTGGTGGTGATCCCCAAGCAGCACTTCGTGGACACCCACGACATCGCGCACGCCGATCCCGAGCTGCTGGGGGAGGTGCTGCGCGCGGCGACCGACGTGGCGGTCCAGGAGGGCCTCACAGGGGGCTACCGGATCCTCACCAACACCGGCCCCGACAGCGGCCAGACCGTCTTCCACGTGCACGTCCACGTGCTGGGCGGCAAGAACCTGGGTGCGCTCGCCGGATAGCCTGAGCGCATGACCGGTCCGGAGCAGGTGACGACGAAGCTCGTCGTGCCCGAGACCGTGGCCATGGTGGCCCTCCTCGGCAGCGCCGACGAGCTCCTCACCGTGATTGAGAACAGCCTGGACAGCGACGTGCACGTCCGCGGCAACGAGATCACCATCAGCGGTGCGCCCGCGGAGAACGCGATCGCCACCCGGCTGTTCGACGCCCTCATCAACCTCGTCGAGAAGGGCCAGCCGCTCAGCCCGGACGCGGTCGAGCGCTCCCTCGCGATGCTCACGGGCAGCAGCAACGAGAAGCCCGCCGAGGTGCTGACCCTCAACATCGTCAGCAACCGCGGCCGCACCATCCGCCCGAAGACCGTCAACCAGAAGAAGTACGTCGAGGCGATCGACGACCACACGGTCGTCTTCGGCATCGGCCCCGCCGGGACCGGCAAGACCTACCTCGCGATCGCCAAGGCCGTCCAGGCGCTGCAGAGCAAGCAGGTCGCACGGATCATCCTGACCCGGCCCGCGGTCGAGGCCGGCGAGCGGCTCGGCTTCCTGCCCGGCTCGCTCTACGACAAGATCGACCCCTACCTGCGGCCGCTCTACGACGCGCTCCGCGACATGATCGACCCGGAGTCGATCCCGAGGCTGATGGGCGACGGGACCATCGAGGTCGCACCCCTCGCCTACATGCGCGGCCGGTCCCTGAACTCGGCCTTCATCATCCTCGACGAGGCCCAGAACACCTCCGCCGAGCAGATGAAGATGTTCCTCACGCGCCTGGGCTTCGGCTCCAAGATGGTCATCACCGGTGACACCACGCAGATCGACCTCCCCGGTGGCACCGTCAGCGGGCTGAAGGTCGTTCAGGACATCCTCGAGGGGGTGGACGACGTCCACTTCGCCCGGATGACCAGTGACGACGTCGTGCGGCACCGCCTGGTCGCGAGGATCGTCGACGCCTACGAGCAGTACGACGCCGAGCTGTCCAAGACCGTCAGGGCGCCCGGCCGTCGCGACGACAGCAAGCGCGGATCGCGGTGACGGCCAGCCCGGAGACCGCCCCCTACGCCAAGGACCTCGAGACCAGGCTCGCCGAGGCCCAGGTCGCCTGGAAGGCGCCGAGCGTCGTGGCTGCCGTCGTCCGGGACGGCCAGGTCACCTGGCAGGGCGCTGTCGGCGCGGCCGACTCGGCGGGCCTCGCAGCCGGCCCGGACGTGCAGTACCGGATCGGCTCCATCACCAAGACCTTCACGGCGGTCCTCGTCCACCAACTGCGCGACGAGGGGCTGCTCGACCTCGACGACCCGCTGGACCGCTGGCTGCCCGACAGCCGGCACGCCTCCGTCACGCTGCGCCGGATGCTGGCGCACGGCAGTGGGCTGCAGCGCGAGCTCGGCGACATGTGGGCCACCCTCGAGGTCCCCGACCGCGACGACCTGCTTGCCGGGTTCGAGGCGGCGGAGCAGGTGCTGCCGACCCGGACGGGCCACCACTACAGCAACCTGGCGTTCGCCATCCTCGGCGAGGTGGTCGGCAGGGCGACCAGCAGCACCTGGGCCGAGCAGCTCGAGCACCGGCTGCTGCAGCCGCTCGGGATGACGCGCACGTCACTGCAGCCGACCGCTCCGCGCGCCGTCGGCTACCTCGTCGAGCCGTACGCCGACGCGGTCCGCCCCGAACCCGACAGCGACCTCGGCAGCACCGCCCCGGCGGGCCAGCTCTGGTGCTCGGTCACCGACCTCGCGCGGTGGGCCGCCTTCCTCGCGGACCCGGACCCGGACGTGCTCAGCCCGGACACCCTCGAGGCGATGCGCCAGCCCGTCGTCGTGTTCGACCCTGCGACGTGGAACCTGGCCTGGGGCGGCGGCCTGATGCTGTGGCGCCGCGACAAGCGGGTGCACCACGGGCACGGCGGCGCGATGCCGGGCTTCCTCGCCGGCTGCTACTCCTTCCGCGACGACCTCGAGCGCGCCGGCGCCGTGGTCCTGACCAACACGCTGCGCACCGCCGACCCGGAGGGGCTGGCCGGCCAGCTGCTCAACGCGGCGCTCGACGCGGACCCGCGCCGCAAGCCGGTGTGGACCGCCGCCGACGTACCCGCCTTCGCCCGTGAGCTGCTCGGGCCCTGGTGGTCGGAGGGGCAGGAGTTCCTCGTCGAGTGGCGCGACGGGGCGCTCACGATGACGGTCCGCGGTGGCGCCGAGTGGCGTCGCACCTGCTTCGAGGCGATCGGCGACGACGAGTACCGCGCCATCAGGGGGCGTGAGGCCGGCGAGCGGCTGCGCGTCGTCAGGAGCGGTACGGCGGTCGCGCGGCTCATGTTCAGCGGCTACGCCTTCACCCGCGAACCGCTCTCCTTCAGCGAGGTGGCAGCGCGATGAGCGTCGAGGTCATGAACGAGACCGACCGCCTGGTGCAGGAGGAGGACCTCGTCAAGGTCGCCCGGCACGTCCTCGACAGGATGGGTGTGTCGCCGCTCGCGGAGCTCGCCATCACCCTCGTCGACGTGGCGCACATGACCGAGCTGCACGTGAAGTGGATGGACGAGCCCGGTCCGACCGACGTGATGTCCTTCCCCATGGACGAGCTCGACCTGCGCGGGTCGCGCGGCGCCGGCCACGCGCACGAGGAGCGTCCCGACGACGCGGCACCGATGATGCTCGGCGACGTCGTGCTGTGCCCCGAGGTCGCGGAGAAGCAGGCGAAGGACGCCGGGCACGCCTTCGAGGACGAGCTCCACCTGCTGACCACGCACGGGATCTTGCACCTGCTCGGCTTCGACCACGCCGAGCCCGAGGAGCACGCGGAGATGTTCGGCCTGCAGGGCGAGCTGCTCGCGTCGTGGAAGGCGTCCCGAGGCTCGTGAGCCCCGCATCGCACGTCGTGCCGCTGGTGCTCGCGGTGCTCTTCGTCGTGCTCGCCGGCCTGTTCGCCTGCGTCGAGGTCGCGCTCTCGCGGATGTCGCGGGTCCGGGTCGAGGAGCTCGTCGAGGACGGCGTCAGCGGCGCCCCCCGGCTGCTGGCGCTGCTCGCCGACGCGGCCCGGCCGGTCAACATCGTGCTGCTGCTGCGGCTGGTCTGCGAGGTGGCGGCCGTGGGCCTCGTGACGAAGTACGTGCTCGACCGCGTGGGGGGCAACGGCGGGCTGCTCGTGGCCATCGGGACGATGGCCGTCGTCCACTACGTCTTCGTCGGCGTCTCGCCCCGGACGATCGGCCGCCAGCACGCGCAGCGGGTCGCGCTGATCAGCGCCGGGCCGGTCTCGGTCCTCACATCCTTGCTCAGCCCGTTGGCGTCGCTCCTGATCCTGGTCGGAAACGCCCTCACCCCGGGCAAGGGCTTCCGCGAGGGACCGTTCGCGTCCGAGGCCGAGCTGCGCGACCTCGTCGAGCGGGCCAACGCCCGTGGCGTCGTCGAGCAGTCGGAGCGCGACATGATCCAGTCTGTCTTCGACCTCGGAGACACGATCGTGCGCGAGGTCATGGTCCCGCGCACCGACATCGTCGTCATCGAGCGAGGGAAGTCGGTCAAGCAGGCCTTGAACCTGTTGCTGCGCAGCGGTTTCAGCCGCGTCCCCGTCGTCGGTGACAACAACGACGACGTCGTCGGGGTCGCCTACCTCAAGGACCTCGTGAAGAAGGAGCGGGCTGAGGGCGGTGGCGCCCTGAAGGTCGAGGACGTCGCCCGCACGCCGGTCTTCGTCCCTGAGTCCAAGCCGGTCGACGACCTGCTGCGCGAGATGCAGGAGAGCCTCGGCCACATCGCGATCGTCGTGGACGAGTACGGCGGCACCGCCGGTCTCGTCACCCTCGAGGACATCGTCGAGGAGGTCGTCGGTGAGATCACCGACGAGTACGACCGCGAGGCCCCTCCCGTCGAGCACCTGAACGACGGCGCGTGCCGCGTGACGGCACGGCTCCCTATCGAGGACCTCGAGCAGATGTACGGCGTCACGCTCCCGCGCGAGGACGTCGAGACCGTCGGTGGCCTGCTGGCCACCCAGCTCGGTCGCGTGCCCATCCCGGGTGCGACCGTGGAGGTCGGGGGCCTCAAGCTCGTCGCCGAGAGCGCCAAGGGGCGCCGCAACCAGATCGGGACCGTGCTGGTCCGCCGTACCTCCGAGGAATGATGGAAGAAGCGCAGTGACTGAGGACGAGAAGATCGTGACGCTGGCCAAGGCCACTCGGGCCCGGGCGCACGTGCCGCACACGGGCCTGGCCGAGGGGGCGGCGGTCCGGGACACGGACGGGCGCACCTATGCGGCGGCGACGGTCGAGAACCAGGACCCGGGCCTGACCACGTCCGCCCTGCGCGCGGCGGTGGCGGCCGCCGCATCGAGCGGTGCCCGCACCTTTGAGGCCGCCGCCGTCGTGACCGAGGGGCTGGTGTCGGACGCCGACCTGGCTGTCCTGCGCGAGTTCGGCGTGGGGGTGCCGCTGCTCGTGGCCGCGCCCGACGGCACCCTGAGGGAGACCCGCACCTCATGACGTACCGCTCCGGCTTCGCCTGCTTCGTGGGCCGTCCTAACGCAGGGAAGTCGACGCTGACCAACGCGCTCATCGGCACGAAGGTCGCCATCACGTCGTCACGCCCCCAGACGACCCGGCACGCCGTGCGCGGCATCGTGCACCGTGAGGACGCGCAGCTCGTCGTGGTCGACACCCCCGGCCTGCACAAGCCGAGGACGCTGCTGGGGGAGCGTCTCAACGACCTCGTCCGCGAGACCTACGCGGGCGTCGACGTCATCTGCTTCTGCGTCACCGCCGACGACAAGCTCGGCCCGGGCGACAAGTTCATCGCGGCCGAGCTGGCGCAGGTGAGCACGCCCGTCATCGCCGTCGTGACCAAGACCGACAAGGCGGGCAAGCAGCAGATCGGTGAGCAGCTGCTCGCCGTCTCGCAGCTGCACGACTGGGCGGACGTCATCCCGACCTCGGCCGTCGACGGCTACCAGGTGGGGTTGCTCGCGGACCTGCTCGTGTCCAAGCTCCCGGAGGGGCCGGCGCTCTACCCCGACGGGGAGCTCACCGACGAACCGGAGCAGATCCTCGCCGCGGAGATGATCCGCGAGGCCGTCCTCGAGGGCGTCCGCGACGAGCTGCCGCACTCGATCGCTGTCACCATCGAGGAGATGCTGCCGCGCGAGGACCGGCCTGCGGACCGGCCGCTGCTCGACGTCTACGCCCTGATCCACGTCGAGCGCGACTCGCAGAAGGCGATCGTCCTCGGCAAGGGCGGCACCCGGTTGCGCGAGGTCGGGACGACCGCGCGCAAGCAGATCGAGACGCTGCTGGGCACCCCGATCTTCCTCGACCTGCGGGTCACGGTGGCCAAGGACTGGCAGCGCGACCCGAAGCAGCTCAAGAAGCTCGGCTTCTAGCGCCTCCGGTCAGGCGTGGAACACGGAGACCGGAAGGAGCGCCTGCAGCTCCTCCTGGACCCAGGGGCGGGCGCAGGGGACGTGCGGGACGGGGACGACCCGGAAGCCGTTCTGCTCCAGCGCCCAGCGCAGGTCGGCGGGGCCCAGCTCGACGTGCAGCACGCCCATCGTGCCGGAGAGGTCGATCGCGAGGGTGCTCAGGGCGCCGCCGAAGCGGTTCTCGGCCTCGATGACGGCGACCGCCGGCCAGCCGTACTCCTGCGGCTCGAGGCCCTGCAGCCGGGCCAGGCGGTGCGGGGCCACGATGATGCGGCCCGGCAGCAGGGTCATCCGGCAGTTGGTGCCGTCCGGCTCCGCGTCGAGGCGCGGGTCGACGAGCGTGCCGGCGGCCGACGTCAGTCCGACGTAGGCGAGCATCTGCTCGCGGGCCTGCTTCTTCTTCGATCGCAGGGTCGTCGCGATCACGAAGTCTCCTTGGGGAGGGCGGTGGGCACCTGGCATACCCAGGAGAAGAGTGCACTCGCGCGGTTGGGGTTGTCACGTCTCGTCGACGCGGGAGCCGCGACCGTGTTGCTCAGGGCGCCGACTCTGAGCACGTCGACGCCCCGCTGGAAGTCGGCCACGAAGACGAAGCCGCCGGGTCGCCAGTAGGAGGCCCAGGTGTTGGCGTCGGTGGGTCGGTAGAAGCCGATCTGGCGGATGTGGCGGGGGTCCCGGACGTCCAGGAAGCGGGTGCCCTGGCTGTAGAACGCCGCCGCGAGCGTGCCCTTGCCGTTGTCGGTGAAGTAGTGCGCGCTGTCGCAGGCAGAGGAGCCCACGGCCTTCTCGGTGGTCCACGTCGACAGCAGCGTCATCCGGAACCGGTGGGCCGGCGTCGAGCGGAAGCCCGCGCCGCCGTAGCTGTTGGAGATGTCGTACGCCGCCAGGTGGCCGGCGGCGTTGCAGTCGCTCGTGCCGGTGACCTCCTCGGTCGCCACCACCACGTTGCCGCCGAGGTAGGCCGGGCGCAGCGAGTTGTGCATCACCCCGCCGCGCGACGAGAGCTGTCCGAGCTCGGTGCCGCCGCCGGCGTAGGGCACCGGGTCGCAGCCCGTGGCGCGCTGCATCCTGCCCGTCTTCGCGTTCTTGTGGCTCCCCGAGACCCAGTAGCCACGGACCGCGCCCGAGCCGCTGATCCACGCGATGCCGCGCGAGTCCACCTGCACGTCGTGCGTGTAGTCCTGCTGTCCGTCGTTCTCGTCGGCGTCGATGGCGTGCGGGCAGGCCTTCGGGTGCGCGGGGTCGCTCATGTCGAGCGCGTAGACCGGCCGGCCGCCGCACTTGCACGTGTTCTGCGCGTCCGACGCGGGTCCGGCCGTCCAGGTGTAGCGGCACGAGTCGACGCACGAGGTGGTGTGGCCGCTCGGGAGCAGTGTCATGGACAGCTGCGTCATCAGCCGCGGGTTCGACACGTCGATGACCTGGACCGCGCCGTAGGGGAACGCCGTGGTCGCGGGGGACGTGAACCCGCGGGGGTCCCGCGAGAGGAACAGCAGGTGGCGGCGTGCGTCGATGTCGACGTCCTCGTTCTCCCAGATGTACTGCGGCAGGCCGCCCAGCCGCTTCGGGTGCGCGGGGTCGCTCACGTCGTAGCTGAAGATGCCCGTGACCGTGGACGCGAACATCGTGGAGCCGATGAAGTTCAGCGAGATCGCGGTGCGCAGCTCGGGGATGTTGGCCAGGAACGTGACGCCCCGGGAGATGTCGCCCGGCGGCGGCGTGGCGGCGTGCGACGGCGTCGCGACCAGCGGCAGGGCGAGGCTCGCTGCGAGCAGGACCGTGCGCAGTCTCCCCATGCAGGGATCTTCGACGTCAGCCCGCCGTTCCCTGCTGGACGGGGATGCCCAGGTGCCAGCCCTGCCCCAGCACCACCCCGGCGTCCAGGAGGGCGGGGATCTGCTCCGGCACCTCGATGCCCTCCGCCAGGACCGTCGCTCCCACCTCGGTCGAGAACTGGACGAGCGCCTCGACGATGGCGTGCTGGCGCTGGCTCTCGTGCACGTCGCGTGTCAGTGACGTGTCGAGCTTGACCACGTCCGGTTGCAGCAGGAGCACGTGGCGAAGGCTCGCGAAGCCCGCGCCGACGTCGTCGACAGCGATCTGCGCGCCCTGGCTCCGCAGGACGAACAGGGCCTCCCGCGTGAGCCCGTAGTCGTTCACGGCGTCGTGCTCGGTGATCTCGACGACCAGGCGCGACAGGTCGCTGGCCTCGAGCAGCGCCAGGACGCGCTCGTCGTGCAGCGAGGCGGGGGAGGCGTTGATGGCGAGGAACTGGTCGGCAGGCATGAAGGGCAGCGTCGCGAGGGCCTTGGCGAGGGTGAGCCGCTCGAGCTCCAGCCCCAACCCGTGCAGCCCGGCCGCGCGGAACCAGCGGTCGGTCGGCACCCTGCCGCCGAAGCGGGCGAGCGCCTCCTGCCCGACGACCCTCATGGTGGCGAGGTCGTAGACCGGCTGCAGGGCGACCTGGTTGTCGGCCCGGGCCAGCAGCTCCTCGACCTCGTGCGCCTCGGGCAGGCCGGCGTCGTCCTCGGGGGTGATGGACAGGCCCGGCAGGAGGGCGGAGGACGCGCGCAGCCGTCGCACCTCCGTCTCGAGCCGCCGCCACTGACGCGCCTGCCGGACGTAGCCCCTGAGCGTCAGCACGTACAGCCCGGTGAAGGGGACGGCGAGCGCGACCAGCTCGACCACGAGAGCCGGCCAGGACGTCGGGTCGTGGCGGCCCAGGCTGAAGCCACGCAGGACCGGCACCACGGGGGTGAGCAGGAGGGCGGCACCCACCCAGCCCCAGGCCCCGCGGTTCCCGCGTGGGACGCGCTGTCGCCACCAGAGCGCGGCCAGGGCGCCGATCACGGCGCTGGCGAGCATGGCCTCACGGCCGCGGGCCGTCAGCCGCACGTCCGAGTCGCGCACCAGGTCCGCCTCGAACGCCCCCCAGAAGACGGCGGACAGCACCGCCAGCGGGAACATGAAGAGCACGAGCCGGACCCGCCGAAGGACGGCGGTGAGCGCCATCGCCGGCAGGGCCAGCGACCACGTCACGGCGAGTGCCGACGCCAGCCGCAGGTCGACGTCCGTGGCCACCCGACCCGGGACCGCAGGGTCGATCGAACGCAGGACGTAGACGGCGAGCAGGGTCGCGAACCCGGCCGAGGCCCACAGCAGCCGGCGGTCCTGCGTCACCGTCGCCTGGAGCACCAGCAGGTACGCGCAGCCGAGCGAGAGCAGCCCTCCGACGGCGTACATGGCGCCCAACAGGTAGGTGGTGACGTCGGCGCCGGGAAGGAGCACGAGCCCCGGCACGCCGACGGCGACGCCCGCGAGGGCAACGACGAGCACGGTCGTGTTCGTGCCGACCCAGGTCTCCGGGGGCTCCGGAGGGAGCGCCCACTTGCCTGGGCGCTCGACGGGGACGCTCGTCACGCAGACACCCTGCCACGCGCGCCGCCCCGGATGCGGGAGGTTCGCGGACTACCGTGAGGCCATGGCTCTGTACCGCGACGAGGGCGTCGTCCTGCGCGTGCAGAAGCTCGGCGAGGCGGACCGGATCATCACCCTGCTCACGAAGCGGCACGGAAGGGTCCGCGCCGTGGCGAAGGGAGTACGACGGACGCGGTCGAAGTTCGGCGGCACGGTCGAGCCGTTCAGCCACGTCGACCTGCAGCTCTACGAGGGCAGGTCCCTCGACATCGTGACCCAGGCCGAGTCGATCACGGCGTACGGCGACGGGCTCGTCTCCGACTACCCTCGCTACACCGCCGGCACCGCCGTCCTCGAGACGGCGGAGCGACTGACCGCCGAGGAGGGGGAGCCGTCGCTGCGGCTGTTCCTGCTGGTCCTCGGTGCGCTGCGGGCCCTGAGCGAGCGCGACCCCTCGCTCGTGCTCGACGCCTTCCTGCTGCGCGCCATGTCGGTCTCCGGCTACGCGCCGGCGCTCCAGGAGTGCGCCCGCTGTGCCGCCACCGGCCCGCACCGCTCCTTCTCGGTCCCCGCGGGGGGCGTGGTCTGCGCGACCTGCCGCCCGCCCGGCGCGTCGACACCGAACCCCGCCGCCCTCTCCCTGATGGGTGCCCTGCTCGAGGGCGACTGGGACGCCGCCGAGGCCACTGACGCCCGGGCCCGCCGCGATGCCAGCGGCCTGACCGCAGCGCACCTGCAGTGGCACCTCGAGCGCGGCCTGCGCTCGCTCCCGCTCGTCGAACGAGCATGAGGGAGCCCACCCCGCACCCCTCCGGGGCCACACCGCCCGCGTTGGCCAGGGTGCCGCGGCACGTGGCCGTCGTCATGGACGGCAACGGCCGATGGGCCAAGGACCGCGGCTTGCCGCGCACGGCCGGGCACGAGGCCGGCGAGCACTCCCTGTTCGACTGCGTCGAAGGGGCCATCGAGCTCGGTGTGAAGTGGGTGTCCGCCTACGCGTTCTCGACCGAGAACTGGCGCCGCTCGCCAGATGAGGTGCGCTTCCT
>JAODNF010000454.1 GCA_025464915.1 Frankiales bacterium
CCGGGTCCACCGAGGTCTTCTGCGCCGGTGCCGACCTCAAGGCGATGATGAGCGCCCCCGACCCGGGCGACGAGCACGCCAAGCGCTACTCCGAGGACGCCGGCCTGGCGTGGAAGGCGCTGCTGCGGCACTACCGGCTGACCAAGCCTCTCATCGCCGCGGTCGAGGGCCCGGCGATCGCCGGCGGCACCGAGATCCTGCAGGCCACGGACATCCGGGTGGCCGGCGAGGGTGCCACCTTCGGCGTCGCGGAGGTGCGGCGCGGCCTGTTCCCGCTCGGCGGCTCGACGGTGCGGCTGCGCCGCCAGATCCCGTACACGATCGCGGCCGAGATGCTGCTGACCGGCAAGACGATCACCGCGCAGGAGGCGCTGACCTACGGCCTCATCGGCCACGTCGTGCCCGACGGCGAGGCCCTGAAGAAGGCCCACGAGATCGCCGACGCGATCTGCGAGAACGGCCCCATCGCCGTCAGGTCGGTGCTGCGCAGCCTCAAGGAGACCGAGGGGCTTCCGGAGGCCGACGCCCTGAAGGTCGAGCTGGAGATCGGCATCCCCGTCTTCCAGACTAACGACAGCAAGGAAGGGCCGCGCGCGTTCGCCGAGAAGCGCAAGCCGAACTTCACCGGCACGTGAGCCCGACGGAGCTGACCGCGGGAGCCGACGGCCTCGCGGTCGCGGTCCGCGAGCTCCTGGAGCACGCGGTCCGCAGCCAGGACGTCGACGGTGTGGCGGCAGCGACCGATCTCGTGCGGAAGGCGACGGCCGAGCTGGGCGACCTGCGCGAGGGGCCATGGGTCGTCGGGGGAACCCTGCCGTCGCCGTACAACCCGGTGGTCGGTCCCGGGAACCCGGTCGCGCCGCCCGTCTCGATCACGAAGCACGACGCCGACGGCGTCCGCGCGGAGGTCCGCTGCGGCACGGCCTACGAGGGCGCGCCGGGACTGGTCCACGGCGGCATGCTCGCGCTCGTCATGGACCAGGTCTTCGGTGAGGCCGGCATCGCGGCGCGGGTCGCCGGCATGACGGTCGGCCTGGAGCTCCGCTACGCCGCGCCCACCCCGGTCCTGGAGGACCTCGTCCTCGAGGCGCACGTCGTCGCCGCCGGCGAGCGGATCGTGGAGATGGCAGGCACGATCACGTGCCACGGCACCGTCACCGTCACCGCGACCGGGACGTTCTTCCGCCTCACCGAGGCACATGCCCGAAAGATCTTCCAGAGAGAAGCGATGTGACAGCGGGCACCAGGTGGGGCCGCTTCGGCAAGCGGCCGCTCATGGTGCTCTGCCTGGTCGGTCTGGTCGACGCCTTCGACCGTGGCGTACTGCCCGCGGTGCTCGAGGCGGTCCAGCGCGACCTCCACATCAGCGACAGCCAGGCCGGGCTGCTCAACACCGCGCTCATCCTCGCCGCGCTCACTCTCGCCGTCCCGGGCGGACGGCTGGCGGACCGGATGGACCGCAGGGCCCTGATGGCCGGCGTCCTCGTCCTGTGGTCCGCCACCACGGTGCTCGCCGGCGTCAGCCAGCGCTTCTGGCAGCTGTTCGCGACGCGCGCCGCTCTCGGGGCCGGTGACGCGATCAACGACCCGGCTGTGCAGTCGCTCGTCTGCGACTACTACCCGACCGAGATCCGCGGCCGGGCGTACGCGTGGCAGCGGGTCGTCCCGACGGTCGGCCTCGGGCTGGGCACCGCGCTCGGCGGGGTGCTGCTGCACTTCTTCGGCTGGCGCGTCGCCGTCGTCACCGTCGGCGTACCCGGCATCCTCGTGGCCCTCCTGGTCCGCACCCTGCCGCTGCCGCGGCGCGGCGAGAGCGACGGCGCCGCCGAGCCGACGGAGGTCCTTGGCGGCTGGTCCGCGGTCAAGGCGACCCTGGCCGTCCCCTCCATCCGGGTGCTCCTGGTCTCCACGGCGTTCATCAACGGCATCCTCACCGCCCTCGGCTTCTGGGGGATCGCCTACCACGTCAGGTCTTCCGGGCTGTCTGAGGCGGCCTCCCCCGCGATCGCCGGCAGCGTCATCCTGCTCGGAGCGATCGCCGGTGGGGTCGGTGGAGGCATCGCGACCGACCGGGTCCGCGGCCGGGTCCCGGGCGCGCTGATGCTCCTGACGTCTGCTGTCACGGCCGGCGGGACCGTGCTGCTCTGGATCAGCTTCCTCGACGGGATCCCGGTGTACGCCGTCCGCCTCCCCCTGCAGATGCTGGGCGTCGGGCTGGTCGTGAGCTGCCTGCCGCCCATCACCTGCATCACGGCCGAGGTCGTGCCGCCGACGTTGCGCGGGACCTCCTTCGGGCTGCTGAAGCTGGGTGCCAATGTGCTGGGCGCACTGACGCCGCTGGTGATCGGCCTCATCGCCGACAGCCGCAAGCACCTGATCCACACCGGCGAGGTGAAGGGCGACCTCGGGTTCGCGTTCCTCTGCACGACGCCGGTGATCCTCATCGGCTCGGCACTGATGCTGCTGGGTGCCAAGCACCTCGACCGCGACACCTCCCGTGCGCTGGCGCCGGTTTGATGCTTCACTGAAACAAGAACACGTTCTACTACGCCTATTCACCCCAAGGGGAATCGCGTGTACCTGGACTACACCCCTGCCCAGCACGAACTGCGCGATCAGCTGCGCAGCTACTTCGGCGCGCTGCTGACGCCCGCGCTGAAGGCCGCCATGCAGGCCGAGGGCCACAACGGCCCGACGTCGCTGGAGGTCCGTCAGAAGATGGGGGCCGACGGCTGGCTCGGGATCGGCTGGCCCACCGAGTACGGCGGCCAGGGCCGCTCCGTCCTGGAGCAGTTCGTCTTCTTCGACGAGGCGACCCGCGCCGGCGCCCCGGTGCCGATGATCGCGCTGAACACCGTCGGGCCGACGATCATGAAGAACGGCACGGACGCGCAGAAGGAGTACTTCCTGCCGCGCATCCTCGCCGGCACGCTCGACGTCGCCATCGGCTACACCGAACCGGGCTCCGGCACCGACCTCGCCTCGCTGCGGACCAAGGCGGAGCGGGTCGGCGACGAGTTCGTCATCAACGGCAACAAGGTCTACACGACAGGTGGTCTCACGGCCGACTGGATCTGGCTGGCCGCCCGCAGCAACCCCGACGCCGCCAAGCACAAGGGCATCACGATCCTCATGGTCGACACGAAGTCGCCCGGCTTCACGGCGACGCCGATCACGACGGTCGGCGGTGAGGTCACCTCGGCGACCTACTACGAGGACGTGCACGTCCCGGTCGACATGGTCATCGGTGAGGTCGACGCCGGCTGGCGGCTGATCACCGGCCAGCTCAACCACGAGCGCGTCGCCCTCGCCGCGATGGGCGGCAAGTCGCTCGAGCTCTTCGAGGCCGTGCGCACCTGGGCGACCCAGGAGACCAACGCCGCCGGCGAGCGCCTCATCGACGTCCCGTGGGTGCGGCAGACCCTCGCCCGCGTCTACGCGCGGCTCGAGGCGCTCAAGCTGCTCAACTGGCGGATGGCGTGGAAGACCGAGCAGGGCACGCTGACCCCGGCCGACGCCAGCGCCGGCAAGGTGTTCGGCTCCGAGAACGACATCGAGTGCTACAAGCTGCTGCTCGAGGTCATCGGCCGCGCCGGCATGCTGCAGAAGGGCTCCACCGGCGCCGAGCTGAACGGCGCCATCGAGCACGCCTATCGCAGCGCCCCCGTCCGCACGTTCGGCGGCGGTTCCAACGAGGTGCAGCGCGAGATCCTCGCGCAGACCGCCCTCGGCCTTCCCCGAGGAGCGCGGTAGCCATGGACTTCACCCCCACCGAGGAGCAGGCCGCCGTCGGCGGCCTCGCCACCGACCTGTTCGCCACCGCCACCCACCCGGGCCTCGGCGTCGAGGGCTTCGACACCGACCTGTGGGCTCGGCTCGTCGAGGGCGGCCTGCTCGGCCTGTCCGTCCGCGAGGAGCTCGGCGGCGGCGGTCTCCCGCTGGCCGTCTCAGCGGTCGTCGCAGAGGCGGCCGGCAAGGCCGCCGGCCGCGTCCCCGTCGTACCCGTCCTGACCGCCTTGCCCCTGCTCGAGGACGCCGACCTCGTCGGTCGCGTCCTGGCCGGCGACGCGATCGTCGTCCCCGCCCTGCAGGCCGACGGCTGGACCGGCGGCGTCACCGCGACGGACGGCAGGCTCAGTGGCACGCAGCTCGCCGTCGCCTGGGCACCGGAGGCGTCGCACGTCGTCGCCGCCGCCAGCGGCTCGCTCTACCTCGTGGCCGTCGAGGACGTGACCCTGGAGCCCGTGAAGGTCAGCTCGCTCGAGCCGACCGCCACGATCACGTTCGACGGCTCCCTCGGCGCTCCGCTGTCCGCCGGCGTTGCCGAGGCGGTCGCCCGGCACACGCTGCTGACCTGCTCCTACGGGGTCGGCGTCGCCGAGGCGTCGCTGCTCCTCGCAGCGCACCACGTCTCGACCCGCGAGCAGTTCGGCAAGCCACTGGCCGCGTTCCAGACGATCACCTACCAGGTGGCCGACTGCTACATCGCGGTCGAGGCGATGAGGCTGACGGCAGCCCAGGCGGTCTGGCGCCTCGACCAGGGTCTCGACGCCGCTGAGCAGACGGCTATCGCGGCCTACTGGGGCTCCGACGGCATCCAGCACGTCGTCAGCAAGGCGGTGCACCTGCACGGCGGGCTCGGTGTCGACGTCAGCTACCCGCTGCACAAGTGGTTCCTCATCGGCAAGGTGCTCGAGCTGTCCCTCGGTGGCGCGCAGCGCACGCTCGAGGAGCTGGGCGCACTGCTCGCCGCACGATGAGCGCGTGGCACCCGGAGTACGTCACGCCGTCTCCGCGGCAGGCTCGCAAGCACGCCCTCGCCGAGGAGCTGCGCGGCCTGGTGGGCGACGTCCTCATGCTCGACGTCGAGAACGCCGACGAGGAGGCCCTCGCCGAGGCCGAGGTCCGGATCGCCCTGCTGCGCAAGGCCTTCACGGAGATGCCGGACATTCGCGACCCTGGCCCGCACTACACGAAGGTCGACAGCTCGCTGTTCGAGCGGTCGCCGCTCTCCGGCCTCTCCAACGCCCTGGCAGCGCCGCTCACCCTGGAGTTCGACGGTACGACGACGCGCGGGCACGCGACCTACCCGGCGCACTACGAGGGCCCGCCGGGCCTGGTCCACGGCGGCTACGTGATCAGCGCCTTCGACGACCTGCTCGGCGTCGCGCAGGCCGCGTCCGGCATCGCCGGCTTCACGGGCACGCTGTCGGTCCGACTGCACGCCGGCACGCCCCTGAACCGCCGGATCGACTACGAGGCCGGAGTCGGGTCGCACGAGGGCCGCAAGGTCATCGCCTGGGGCAAGGCCTGGTGCGACGGGCTGCTGCTCGCCGAGGCCGAGGGCATCTTCATCGAGCCGCTCGACGGGCACCCCGGCAAGGCCATCCGCGCGCAGGTCGACGCCGCCCCGTAGTGCCTACGGGGCGGCGCCGGGAGCTGTCAGCTCGGCGAGCCCAGAACCGTCTGGCCGGAGATGCCGGCCACGGGCACACCCGCGCCGGCGCAGGCCGTCGGGTCCGGCGGCTGGAACGCGAGCGCGCCGACCGCGTTGTCGGCCAGGTAGCGGGTCGTGGTGAAGGTCGTCGTGGTCCCGTCGGCGGCGGTCGCCGTCAGGCTCGGGACGACCGTCCCCTTCAGCCCGACGGCCGCGGCGGCGCCCGTCGTCGTGTAGTCGATCACCGTGACGGCCTTGTCGGACCACTGGACCAGCGCCTTGCCGGCCGTGGTGCTGCTGGCGCAGGACCCGTTCCCCGTCGCCGCCGGCTCCTGGTAGCTCACACCGCCCACGACGACGGCCGACCCGGCGGAGATCTTCGCCGTGACTGACGAGGCGCCGGGCAGGGCCGGCGAGGAGGCGTCACCGGCTGAGCAGCTGGTGAGGGTGCCGGTGAAGCCGTAGGTGAAGTCATGGGCGGTGGTGCCCAGGGGCGTGCTGAAGGCGGCCTGCCCGCTGAGCGAGCAGGTGGCGCCGTTGGGGGCGGCGAGAGCGGGCGAGGTCAGGGCGCCAACGGTGCTGAGTGTCGTGGCACAGGCCACGACCGCGAGCGTCTTCTTCACAAGAGTTGCTCCTTCTGCCCGCAGCGGGCATCAGCGACCGCGCCCGGGGATCGGGCGTCGGCGTACTCCGGGGGGAAGGGCGGATGGTGACGCATCCCGACATTCCGGCGCAACTCACGCGAAACAGGGGCCCCCTAGCGCGCAAGTAGAACGTGTTCCATACTTCCGGCATACGGGCAGCGGTGCCCGGGACTGAGGAGCTTCATCGGTGGAGACGCGCGAGCACATCTATGTCGGCGGCAACTTCGTGCCCAGCACGGGGAACGGCGTCATCGAGGTGATCAGCCCCCACACCGAAGAGGTCATCGCGCGCGTGCCGGACGGCACCACCGGTGACATCGACGCGGCCGTCGCTGCCGCTCGGGAGGCCTTCGACGACGGCCCGTGGCCGCAGCTGACGCCCGCGGAGCGCGCGTCCTACCTCTCCGCCCTGTCCGCCGAGATCCTCGCCAACATGGACCACTGGGCCGGCGTCATCAGCACCGAGATGGGATCGCCGTTCGGCTTCTCCCAGATGGGCCAGATCTACGCCAGCACGATGGTCCTCGACTACTACGCCGGCCTGGCCGCCTCCTACAACTTCGAGGAGGTCCGCAACGGCGTGATGGGACCGGCGCTGGTACGCCGCGAACCGGTGGGTGTCGCCGCCGCGATCGTCCCGTGGAACGTGCCGCTGTTCACCACGGTCCTCAAGCTCGGGCCCGCCTTCCTGGCCGGCTGCACGGTCGTGCTCAAGCCGTCGCCCGAGACGCCGCTCGACGCCTACCTGCTCGCCGAGGCCTGCGAGAAGATCGGGCTGCCCAAGGGCGTGCTCAACATCGTCGTCGCCGGCCGGGAGACCGGCGCCTACCTCGTCGAGCACCCCGGCATCGACAAGGTCGGGTTCACCGGCTCGACCGCCGCCGGCAAGATGATCGCCGCCGCCGCCGGCAAGCACCTCAAGCGCGTCACCCTCGAGCTCGGCGGCAAGAGCGCGTCGATCTTCCTGCCCGATGCCGACCTCTCCGTCGCCGTCCCGCAGGCGAGGGGCTCGGGCTTCTTGAACCACGGCCAGGCCTGCGTCGCGCAGACCCGCATCCTGGTCAGCCGCGACAGGTACTCCGAGACCGTCGACGCCCTCGCCGAGTTCACCTCGTCGCAGATCGTCGGCGACCCGATGGACCCGGCCACGCAGATCGGCCCGCTGGTCGCCAGCCGCCAGCGCGACCGCGTCGAGAACTACATCGCCGTCGCGCAGAAGGAGGGCGGCAAGATCGCCGTCGGCGGTGGCCGTCCTGCGTCGCAGAGCAAGGGCTGGTACGTCGAGCCCACCCTCGTCATCGACGTCGACGAGAACTCCACCATCGCGCAGGAGGAGGTCTTCGGCCCGGTCGTGTCGGTCATCGCCTACGACACCCCCGAGGACGCCGTCCGGATCGCCAACAACAGCGACTTCGGGCTGTCCGGCTCGGTCTTCACCGCCGACGTCGCGACCGGCATCGATGTCGCTCGCAAGGTCCGCACCGGCACCTACACGGTGAACGCCTTCGCGCTGGAGTTCGCGGCCCCGTTCGGTGGCTTCAAGCAGTCCGGCCTCGGCCGCGAGATGGGCCCCGAGGGCTTGGCTGCCTACCTCGAGTCCAAGTCGATCTCGCTGCCCGCCGGCACCGTCGTCCCCGGCGTCCCGATCGTCTGACGAGCAGCACCTCGGTCCCCCCTCGCGATCTTCCGCTCCTTGCGGTCCTGACCCGCGTGTCGGGCACCATCCGCGGAAGATCGTTCCCTCCTGCTTCGCGATCTTCCACGCCTTGCGGTCCTGACCCGCGTGTCGGGCACCATCCGCGGAAGATCGGCGGGGCACTCAGCACCAGGAGCCAGCCATGAGCGAGACCACCACGACCGACGAGGTGCTCGAGGGGGTCGACCTCACGGGGAGGACCGTGCTCATCACCGGCGCCTCCGCGGGCCTCGGCATCGAGACGGTCCGCGCACTTCAGTCCAAGGGTGCCGAGGTCGTCGGTGCCGTGCGCGACCTCGACAAGGCTCAGGGGGTCGTCGACTGCGACCTCGTCGAGCTCGACCTCGCCGACCTCGACTCGGTCCGCAAGGGCGCGCAGCAGGCCGCCGACCGGCTGCCCAGGATCGACCTGCTCATCAACAACGCCGGTGTGATGGCCACCCCCCTCCTGCGGACGGCGCAGGGCTTCGAGCTGCAGCTCGGCACGAACCACCTCGGGCACTTCGCGTGGACGACGGCCCTGCTCGGCAACCTGTCCGCCGACGCGCGCATCATCAACCTGTCCAGCCGCGGCCACTTCCGCAGCGGCATGCGCTGGGACGACCCGCACTTCCGGGACGCCGCCAGCTACGACAAGTGGAAGGCCTACGGCCAGAGCAAGACGGCCAACATCCTGTTCACGCAGGGCCTGGTCAAGCGCGGCTTCACGTCGTACGCCCTGCACCCGGGGGTCATCCTCACCGAGCTCGGCCGGCACCTGACCGCGGACGACTCAGAGGGGCTGGCGAAGCGGCTGCCCACGTTCAAGACGATCCCGCAGGGCGCCGCCACCACGGTCTACGCAGCCGTCGCCGACGGCATCCCGAACGGTTCCTACCTCGAGGACGCCGCCGTCGCCGGCCCCGTCAACGAGGACTACACCGCGGGTGTGATGCCCTGGGCCGTCGACCCCGACGAGGCCGAGCGCCTCTGGACCTGGTCCGAGGCCCAGATCGCCGGCTGAGCACGGCCTCGCTATCCCGGGGGTCAGTCGGCGTCGGGGTTGGGCGGGAGGTCGAGGGTCCGGGGCGTGTCGGCCTCGATGGGGCCGGTCTTCATCGAGCCGCCGGGCGACCCGAGCGGAGCGTCCTTGCCCGGCAGGACCTCGTAGAAGAACTCCTTGTTGTCGTCCTTGTCCACGACCTTCTCGGTCGGCAGGGTGCGGTCGGGGTAGATCGCGTCGACGGGGCAGACCGGCTCGCAGGCGCCGCAGTCGATGCACTCCTTGGGCTGGATGTAGAGCTTGCGGTCGCCCTCGTAGATGCAGTCGACGGGACACTCCTCGATGCAGGACATGTCCTTGATGTCCACGCAGGACGAGGTGATCACGTACG
>JAODNF010000013.1 GCA_025464915.1 Frankiales bacterium
GCCTACGAGGTCGACCCGTTCGGTGTCGCGACCGCGGAGAAGGTCGCGCTCCTCACCGACTGGAGCCGGACGCTGCTGACGCACGACGACGTCGACCACGTCGACGTCTCGCTGCAGCAGGCGCTCGAGTGCAAGTTCTACGCCGACACCGCCGGAACCATGACGACGCAGCAGCGCATCCGGCTGCAGCCGCAGGTCACCGGCACGCGTCTCGACCCCGGCGGCGGCTTCGAGACGATGCGCACCCTGGCCGCCCCCGCCGGTCGTGGCTGGGAGTACCTCACCACCGGCTACGACTGGGCTACCGAGCTCGCGCAGCTCCCGACGAACCTCGTCGAGAAGGCGAAGGCGTCGTCGGTCGAGCCCGGGCGCTACGACCTCGTCATCGACCCGTCGAACCTGTGGCTGACGATCCACGAGTCGGTCGGCCACGCCACCGAGCTGGACCGCGCTCTCGGCTACGAGGCGGCCTACGCCGGTACGTCCTTCGCGACCCTCGACCAGCTCGGCACCCTGCGCTACGGCACCGACCTGATGCACGTCACCGGTGACCGCTTCACCCCGCACGGGCTGTCCACCATCGGGTACGACGACGAGGGCGTCGCCGCCCAGCAGTGGGACATCGTGAAGGACGGGACCCTGGTGGGCTACCAGCTCGACCGGAGGATGGCGCGGCAGAACGGGTTCGGCAGGTCGAACGGCTGCGCCTTCGCCGACGGCCCGCACCGCGTCCCCGTGCAGCGCATGCCCAACGTGTCGCTGCAGCCGCTCGCCGACGGGCCCACGACCGAGCAGCTCATCGCGGGGGTGGAGCGCGGCATCTACGTCGTCGGGGACAAGAGCTGGTCGATCGACATGCAGCGCTACAACTTCCAGTTCTCCGCGCAGCGGTTCTACGAGATCAAGAGCGGTCGCCTCGTCGGCCAGCTCCGGGACGTCGCCTACCAGGGCGTGACCACCGAGTTCTGGGGATCGATGGAGGCCCTCGGCGGCCCCTCGACCTACGTCCTCGGCGGTGCCTTCAACTGCGGCAAGGCCCAGCCGTCCCAGACCGCCGCCGTCTCGCACGGCTGTCCGACGGCGGTGTTCCGAGGGGTCAACGTGCTCAACACGGTGCGGGAGGCGGGCCGATGAGCACGATCGTCGAGCAGGTCCTCGCGCTGTCCCAGGCGGACGGCTGCGTCGTCATCCTCACCGAGAGCGCCACCGTCAACCTGAGGTGGGCCAACAGCACCCTCACGACCAACGGCTCGCGCCGCGAGCGCGACCTGACGGTCATCAGCGTCGTCGGCGAGTCGGTCGGCGTGCGCAGCGCGTCCCTGCTCGACGACCTCGAGGGACTGGTCCGGGCGTCCGAGGCCGCGGCGCGCGAAGCCGGCCCCGCCCCGGACTACGTGCCCCTCGTGGAGGGCCCGGCGGACGCCTCGTTCGGTGACCCTGCCGAGACCACGACGACGGCCGTGTTCGCCTCGCTGGCGAAGGATCTGGGGTCCTCGTTCGCCGAGGCCGGGTCGTTGGGGCTGCGGCACTACGGGTACGCCTCCCACGAGGTGTCGACCACCTGGCTCGGCTCCTCCACCGGGCTGCGCAAGCGGCACGTGGCCCCGCGCGGGTACGTCGAGCTGACCGCCAAGAACGACCGCCCCGGCGGTTCCTCCTGGGTGGGTCAGCACACGACGGACTGGTCCGACATCGCCGTACCCGCCCTCGACGCGGAGCTGCAGCGCCGGTTGTCCTGGAGCTCGCGCTGGGTCGACGTCGAGCCCGGTCGCTACGAGACCGTCCTCCCGCCGTCGGCGCTCGCCGACCTGCTCACCTACACCTACTGGACCGCGACCGGTCGGGACGCCGCGGAGGGCCGGACGGTCTTCTCCAAGCCGGGGGGCCAGACCCGGGTCGGCGAGGTCCTCGCCCCCGCCGGCTTCTCGATGTCGAGCGACCCGGGCGCGTTCCCCGTCGCGCCGTTCGTCGTCGCGCACGGCTCGTCCAGCACCTCGTCGGTGTTCGACAACGGCCTGCCGACGCGGGCGACCGACTGGATCCGCGACGGCCGGCTGGACCACCTCACGCAGACCCGGTCCTCCGCGGCCAGGTCCGGCTCCGACGTCACGCCGTTCATCGACAACCTCGTCGTCGCGGGCGCCGGCGCGGCCTCGGTCGACGACATGGTCGCGTCGACCGAGCGCGGCCTGCTGCTGACCTGCCTCTGGTACATCCGCCCGGTCGACCCGCAGACCCTGCTGCTCACCGGCCTGACCCGCGACGGCGTCTACCTCGTCGAGGGCGGCGAGGTCACCGGCGCCGTGACGAACTTCCGGTGGAACGAGTCGCCCGTCGACCTCCTCGGCCGCACGACCGAGGTCGGTGCCAGTGTCCCGACGCTGCCGCGCGAGTGGAGCGACTACTTCACCTGGACCCGCATGCCGGCGATCCGGGTGCCGGACTTCAACATGAGCTCGGTCAGCCAGGCGAGCTGAGCAGGGCGTCCCGCCGGTCCCAGGCCCAGCGCAGGAACCACACCGAGAAGCCCAGCGTCAGCAGGTTGATGCCGAGCTCGATGACGCCGCCGGCGCCGGTGGCGTAGATGCCGTGCTCGAGGTCGTACAGCACGTCCATGCAGAACAGGTAGACGCCCGCTCCCCCGCCCGTGAGCAGCCAGAACAGGGCGGAGGGACTGCCCCTCCTGATGCCCCGCACCGCGAGCAGCACGCACCCGCCCAGCCACCCGTCGGCGAGGGGGAAGGCGTTCTCGAAGTCGTAGTACGCGTGGGTCGTGTCGCTCTGCACGACGTCCCGCGCGGTGTACCAGAGCGCCCAGTAGGCGACGAGCACCGCGAGGGCGATGCCGCCCGCCACGGTGAGCCGCCGGACCTCATTCGTCGTCATTCGGGCATCGTGCCAGTAGGGTGGTCGCAGTTGTGGTCTCTCTCTCGCCCGTTCTCGGACTCGCGCAGTCAGTCGCTCCAGCTGGCAGGACCGCACTCCGTGGTCCCGCGATCACCGTTTTGAGAAGGAAAAAGATCATGGCAGAAGGCACAGTGAAGTGGTTCAACGCGGAGAAGGGCTTCGGGTTCATCGCCCAGGACGGCGGCGGTCCCGACGTCTTCTGCCACTTCAGCGCGATCCAGGGTGACGGCTACAAGAGCCTCGAGGAGAACCAGCGCGTCTCCTTCGAGGTGACGCAGGGCCAGAAGGGCCCGCAGGCTGAGCAGGTCACCCCGCTCTAGCTCGTACCTCACGCGTTGGCCCCCTGCTCCGGCAGGGGGCCTTCGTGCTTTCCTGGGGCAGTGACCGACCTCAACGTGCTGGGCAGCGCGCTCCAGCCCTGCGGCACCGACCCGATGACCGGCTTCCTTCGCGACGGGACCTGCTCCACCGGTCCCGAGGACCTCGGCAGCCACACCGTCTGCGCCGTCGTGACCGAGGAGTTCCTGCGCCACCAGACCGCGGTCGGCAACGACCTCGTCACGCCCCGCCCCGAGTACCGCTTCCCCGGACTCGTCCCCGGCGACCGGTGGTGCGTCGTCGCGGTCCGGTGGCTCCAGGCGTGCGACGACGGCGCGGCTGCCCCGGTCGTGCTGGCCTCGACCCACGCCCGGGCCCTCGACGTCATCCCCCTCGAGGCCCTCCAACGGCATGCCGTCGACGTCCCCGACACCATCGACGGCCTCTAGCGCTCCGGTTGTTCACGGCGTCGGTCCCGCTGCACGCTCGGAAAGGCCTCCTCTGCGTGAACATCCGGAGCCGGGTCGGATCCGGGACGCTGCCCGCGAGCCACGCGTCCCCTCGCGCGGGGCGTGGCACCTCCCGGCGACGATCTTCCCCGGCTTGGGTCTGACACGCCGACGCGCGTCCCTTCGTGCGGAAGATCGCCGAGCGCCCTAGGCGTCATCGGGGTGGGTGTGCGGGAGCTGCGGGGCGCCCACGGCGGACTCGCGGCCGGGGAGGGCGATCCGGTAGAGGCAGGCGTCGCAGTTCATCCGGACGTCGTCGCCGAGCGCCTCGCGGTAGCGCTCCACGACCAGGTCGACCAGCGGGGGGGCGGCGCCGAGCGGAGCGGTGACGAGCCGGTCCCCCGCGGCCTTCGTCGCCTTGGTCGGCAGGTAGCCGGGGCCCAAGAACAGCAGGGAGACGACGGCGTCGGGCGAGCGCGTCAGCGCCTGTTCGACGGACGGCCCGGTCGCGGACACGAACGCGTAGTCGACCGTCGGGTGCGCGCGTCCCTCCCAGAGCAGCCTGGCGGTCGCGGCAACGGTGGCGTTGGCGTCGGGGTCGAGGGAGCCGCCGGCGACCAGGACGACAGGGCGGTCGGTGGCACCGGCCTCGACGAGGCGCTGCTCGAGGACGCCGACGACGGACGGGTGCGCGCCGAAGGGCCGGCCGTAGTGCAGCCTCATCCCCGGGTGGTCGAGACGGGCCTGCTGGACCGACGCAGCGACGTCGGTCTTGCTGTGACCGGCGGCGTTGAGCAGCAGGGGGAGGACCACCACGTCGTCGTGCCCCGCAGCCGCGAGGCCCTCGAGGGCGAGCGCGATCGAGGGACTCGCGTTGTCGATGTACGCCGGCAGCGCGAGCACCCCGAGCCGCTCACCGGCGGCGTCCAGCAGCGTCCGGACGACCTGCTGGGCGGCCTCGTCCCTGGAGCCGTGCGCGACACCGAGCAGGACCGTCATGGGCGCGAGCCTAGGAGCCGGCTGCCCGGGCCCCACCCTCGGTCGCGGCGGCGGAACAAGGAGGCTCAGTGCGTGAGCAGGCCACGGCGGCGCAGGACGGTGCGCTCGAGCGGGGCGAAGAACAGCAGGTCGACGGCGATGCCGACGACCAGGATCGCGAAGATGCCGACGATGACGCCCTCGAAGCTCGACAGGTTCCGGGCGTCTTCGATGAGTTGGCCGAGCCCGAGCGAGCCGCTGCTGGCGATGAGCTCGGCCGCCATCAGGGAGCGCCACGAGAAGGCCCAGCCCTGCTTGAGCCCGCTGAGGTAGCCGGGAAGCGCGGCGGGCAACAGGACGTGCCGGGCGAGCGTGAGCCCCCGGGCGCCGAGCACGTGCCCGACCCGCAGGTAGAGCGGCGGGACCTGGTCGATGCCGCTGATCGTGCCGTTGACGATCGAGGGGATGGCGCCCATGAGGACGACGAAGAACAGCGTCTTGGCGGAGAGACCGAACCACAGGATGCTTGCCGGGACCCAGACCACTGACGGGAGCGACTGCAGACCCGTGATGAGAGGACGAAGGGCCCTGCGCAGGATCAGCACGCGGGCGAGCAGCACGCCCAGCGGAGTGCCGACGGCTGCGGAGATCAGGAACCCGAAGACACCGTGGACGAGGCTGTTGCGGACGGCCTCCTGGATCCGGCCCTTGTTCCACTGGTCCTGGAGCTCGTTGCCCACCGCTGCGGGGCTCGGCAGGTTGTTCGGGTGCTGCGTCGAGACGACGAGCTGCCAGATGGCGTAGAGCACCAGGAGCGCGACAACGGGCGGTAGGCCGCTCGACAGGGCTCGCTGCCACCAGGGTGTGCGTGCCTCCTGAGGACCGAGCTCGAGCGCGTCGAGGCCGGCCTCGAGGTCGCGGTTGGTGTCGACCACCTCAGTCATGAGCTCGCCCGTGCGTGCCGACGGATCTCGGCCCGCAGGTGCTCGGTGATCTCCACGGACAGCGCAGCCACCTCGGGCGACTCGATGCGCCGGGGCTGGGCGATGTCCACCGTGAACTCGTTGGCGACCCGACCCGGGCGGGACGACAGCAGGATCACCCGGTCGCCGAGCCGGACGGCCTCGCGGACGTTGTGCGTGACGAACAGGACGGTCGCGCCCACCTCCTCGCGGATGCGGGTCAGCTCGTCGTGCAGGACGTCACGCGTGATCGCGTCGAGCGCGGCGAACGGCTCGTCCATGAGCAGCACCTTGGAGTCCTGCGCGAGGGCGCGGGCCATGGCGACGCGCTGGCGCATGCCACCCGAGAGCTCGTGCGGGCGCTTCTGGCCCGCGCCCTCGAGCCGGACCAGCGACAGCAGGCGCTTGCCCTCCTCGCGGCGCTCGGCCTTGCCGACGCCCCGCAGCTTCAGCGCGAGCTCGACGTTCTCGCTCGCGGTGAGCCAGGGGTAGAGCGCAGGCTCCTGGAACATCAGGGACGGCCGGTGGCCGGGCACCTGGACGGAGCCCGCCGTCGGCGGCTCGAGCCCCGCCACCAGGTTGAGCAGCGTCGACTTGCCGCAGCCGCTCGCGCCGAGGATGCACAGGAACTCCCCCGGCGCCACCGTGAGGCTGACGTCGTCGAGGATGAGTGGTCCGCGACCGAACCGCTTGGTGATGCCGTCGACGACGACAGCCGCATCAGTCATCCCAGGAGTATCGGGGATGCGGTGACGCCGCAGGGAGTCCAGAACGGTCATGACACTCCGAGTCCCGCGTCGTCGACCTCGGGCTTGCCCGCGGCCTTGAGCAGCTTGTTGAGGATCGTGACGTCGTAGATGCCCTTGAGGTCGGCCTGCTTCGAGACGCCGATCTCGACACCGTGTTCGAGGTCGGTCTTGAGCGAGCTGGCGATCGGGTCGACCGTCGGGCTGAGCGCGGCGAAGGCGGACGTCAGGACCGCGGGCTTCAGGGACTTGCCGGAGAGGCCCTTGATCGCGTCGTTCACAGCCGACTGCACGTCAGCGGACTTGGAGGCGACCTTGTCGTTGGCCTCGATCAGGCCCTTGAGCAGGTTCTCGACCGTGCTCGGGTACTTCTTCAGGAACGCCTGCGTGACGACGAGCTGCGTGGTGACGAACTTGCCGTCCGGCCAGAGGGTCGCCTCGTCGACGAGCTTCTTGCCGCCGTCGTTGAGGACCAGACGCGAGGCGTAGGGCTCGGGAACCCAGGCGGCCGAGATGGACTTGCCCTTGAACGCGGCCTCGACGTCCGCGTTGGCGACGGCGATGACGTTGGCCTTGACGCTCTTGTCCTTGAAGTAGAACTTGGCCGCGACGTCCTGGGTGTTGCCGACCTGCGGAGTCGCGACCTTCTTGCCGGCCAGCTGGGACACGTTCGTGATGTCGGGCTGGGTGATGAGCGCAGCGCCGCCGCTGGTGGTGCCCGCCACGATGCGCAGCAGGCTCCCCCCGGTCTGGGTGAACCCGTTGATCGCCGGGTTCGGACCGAGGAACGCCGCGTCGAGAGCCCCACCGCGGAGCGCCTCGATCGTCTCGGGGCCGGCGTTGAAGGTCTTCGTCGTCAGCTTCGTGCTGCCGAGGTCCTTCTGGAAGATGCCACTGGAGACGCCGTAGATCGCCGTGGCGTGGGTGATGTTCGGGAAGTAGCCGAGCCGGAGCTCCGAGGCCGCGCCGTCGGAGTTGGCCTTCGGGGTCGAGCTGCCGCCGCTGCACGCGGCAGCACCCAGCACGAGGGCACCGGCGGCGAGGAGGGCGGCAGATCTCTTGATGAATCCCACTGGAAAACTAGCCTTTCGAGAGACACGTCGGCGTCCGACGTGCGAGCAGAGAAGAGGGTCGGGTCAGGCGGCAGTGATGAGCGAACTGGCCGCGAGACATCGCGTCCCGGGACGGCAGGAGTCCACGCACCAGCCCACCCAGGGCGTGCGGTCCCAACCGTGCATGTCTTACAGCCCCCCGAGGATGCTGCCGACCATGCCGGCAGCGACAGTGGCCCCGGTCGCCTCGTCGATGAGCACGAAAGCCCCAGTGGTCCGGTCGACATTGTAGTCATCAACGAAGACGGGTGACGATGTGCGGATCGTCACACGGCCAATGTCGTTCAGGCCGAGCTGGGACGCCGCACCCGTCTCGAGGTTCGTGACGTCCAGCGTGCCGTCGAGCGTCGAGACGATCGCCTTGACGGTGCGGGTCGTGTGCTTCAGAAGCAGCCGGCGTCCGGGGACGAGCGGCGCGTCCGCCATCCAGCAGATGGTCGCCTGGAGCTCCTGGACCGACCGGGGGGCGTCGTCCGCGGCCGCGATCATGTCGCCGCGCGACACGTCGACCTCGTCC
>JAODNF010000018.1 GCA_025464915.1 Frankiales bacterium
GCCGGGTCCGTGACCTTGAGCTGGGCGCCCCAGGCGGTCACGACGATGGGGCTGTCCTGACCTGAGTAGGGGCTGACCATGACGTACTCGGTGTTGAGACCGGCGTACTGGTCGAGCGTGCTGACGACGTCGGCCTTGGTACCCGGCAGGTAGGTGATCCAGACGCCCCCGTGCTCGAGGGAGTGCACCGCGTTCACCTTCGGCAGCTCCTCGGTGTAGACCGCGCACTTGAGCCACACCTGCGCGTGCGGACCACCCACCGGCGGCGACTGCGGGTAGGTCTGGTCCTGCCCCTGCGCCAGGTGCGTCTGGCTCAGGCCGCTGAACGTCTGCACCCCGTCGATCGTCGGCTTGGGGTCGGACACGTTGGTGCTCCCGCCAGAGCACCCTGAGAGGAGCAGGAGTGCAGCGGTGGGGAGGAGGGCGCGGCGCACGCGACGACCTTACGCTGGCGAGGTGAGAGCCCCCCTCGCCGTGACGGCGCTGCTGCTGGCCGCCTCGTGCAGCAGCGGCTCCCCCGCCGCGGTCTCGACGTCCCCCCTCCCGGTCGCCACCAGCGACGCCCCGGCCCCCTTACCCACACCGAGCCCGACGCCGTCGCCGAGCCCGACGCCGCACCTCCGCGTGAAGCCGAGCAAGCCGCCGTCGAACGCGGTCAAGACGCTGCCGCCGCCGACAGCGACGTACGTCTTCCCCATCAAGGGCTGCAAGGTGAGCTACGGCCACAGCCACCACGACTACCCGGCCACCGACATGTTCGCTGCCAGGGGCTGCGCCATCGTGGCGACCACTACGGGGCGCATCGACGAGGTGTCGAGCCGGGACGTCTGGGACCCGTCGACCAACAGGGGTGCGGTGCGCGGCGGCCTGTCGTACTCGCTGGTCGGGGACGACGGCGTCCGCTACTACGGCTCGCACCTGTCGGCCGTCTACGTGCGCCCGGGCCAGCGGGTCACGGCCGGGGAGCTGATCGGACGCGTCGGCAACACCGGTGACGCGCGCGGGATCGCGACCCACATGCACTACGGCATCTCGTGGCCGACCCGGGCCGGGGTCTGGTGGGTACGGCGGGGCGAGGTCTACCCGTGGCCCTACCTGGACTCGTGGCGCACCGGCGGCCAGCGGTCACCGGTCGCCGCCGTCACGGCGAAGCACCGGCAGGTCGGCGACGAGCCGCCCTGCACCAGCGGCTGCTGACCTAAGCCAGGACCTGCTCGCCCTTGCCGAGGACGACGATCCCGGCATCGGTGACGTGGAACCCGCGGAGCCGGTCGGCCTCCGGGTCGACGCCGATCTGCGCACCTGGCCAGACCACGACGTTCTTGTCGAGGATCGCGTTGCGGACCACGGCACCCTGCCCGACGTCGACGCCGTGCATGAGCACCGACGCGTCCACACTGGCGCGGCTGTGCACGCGAACTCCCGGGCTCAGGATCGACCTGCGGACGCTGCCTCCGGACACGATCACGCCCTGGCTGACGAGGGAGTCCACCGCCGTACCCACCCGGCCCGGCTCGCTGTGCACGAACTTCGCCGGAGGCAGCGCCGGGACGCTGGACAGGATCGGCCACTTGCGGTTGTAGAGGTTGAAGACCGGGTGCACCGACACCAGGTCCATGTGGGCGTCGTAGTAGGCGTCGAGGGTCCCCACGTCGCGCCAGTAGTGCTGGTCGCGCTCGTTCGCGCCGGGGACGTCGTTGTCGTTGAAGTCGTAGACCTGCGCCGATCCCTTGTTCGCCAGCATCGGGATGATGTTGCCGCCCATGTCGTGGACGGAGCCCTCGTCGCCCGCGTCGACCTTCACTGCCTCCAGCAGGGCCTCGGTGCTGAAGACGTAGTTGCCCATCGACGCGTAGACGGTGTCCGGGTCGTCCGGCAGCCCCGGCGGGTCCTCCGGCTTCTCGAGGAAGGCGTCGATGGTGCGCCCGTCCGCGGTCTGGATGACGCCGAAGCCCTTGGCGTCCGCCTTCGCGACCCGCAGGCCCGCCACCGTCACGCCCGCTCCGCTGGCGATGTGCTGGTCGACCATCTGCCGCGGGTCCATGCGATAGACGTGGTCGGCGCCGAACACCACGACGTGGTCGGGCTGCTCGTCGTAGACGAGGTTGAGGCTCTGGTAGATCGCGTCCGCGCTGCCCGAGAACCACTGAGGACCGAGCCGCTGCTGCGCGGGCACCGGCGTCACGTAGTTTCCGAGCAGGTTCGACATGCGCCATGTCGTGGTGATGTGACGGTCCAGGCTGTGGCTCTTGTACTGCGTCAGCACCACGATCCGCAGGTAGCCGGCGTTGACGAGGTTGGACAGCACGAAGTCCACGAGGCGGTAGATGCCCCCGAACGGCACCGCCGGCTTGGCGCGGTCGGCGGTGAGGGGATTGAGGCGCTTGCCCTCGCCGCCTGCGAGGACGATGCCGAGGACCCGGGGTTCTGCCATGGCCTCATCCTGTCCCGATAGCGTCGTCGATATGCGCATCGGGATCTTGACACGCGAGTGGCCGCCCGAGATCTACGGCGGGGCGGGCGTGCATGTCGAGTACCTCACACGATCCCTGCGGACCCTCGTCGACGTCGACGTCCACTCCTTCGGCGGCGACGGCGCGACCGTCCATGCTCCGGACCCGGGGCTGGCCCAGGCCAACGCCGCCCTCCGGACGCTCTCCGTCGACCTCCGGATGGCCGCCGCGGTCGGTGGCTGCGACGTGCTGCACTCCCACACCTGGTACGCCGACCTGGCCGGTCACCTCGGCGCGATGCTCCACGACGTGCCGCACGTCGTCACGACTCACTCCCTCGAGCCGCACAGGCCGTGGAAGGCCGAGCAGCTCGGCGGCGGCTACCGCATCTCGTCGTGGGCCGAGAAAGCCGCCCTGCACGACGCCGCGGCCGTGATCGCCGTGTCGAACGGGATGGCCGCGTCCATCCTCGACGCCTACCCCGGCCTGGACCCCGGACGGATCCACGTCGTCCACAACGGCATCGACACCTCCGAGTACCGACCGGTCCCCTCCACCGGCGTCCTGGAGCGCCTCGGCATCGACGAGTCCCAGCCGCTCGCCATCTTCATCGGCCGCATCACCCGCCAGAAGGGCGTCGAGGCGCTGCTGCGCTCCGCCGCGACCTGGCCCGGTCAGCTGCTGCTGTGCGCCTCCTCCCCCGACACCCCCGAGCTCGGCACGGCCGTCTCCGGCCTCGTCGCGGACCTGCAGGCCACCCGGCCCGGCGTCGTCTGGGTCTCCGAGATGCTGCCCCGCCACGAGCTCATCGAGTGCCTGTCGCTCGCCACGGTGTTCGTCTGCCCGTCGATCTACGAGCCCCTCGGCATCGTCAACCTCGAGGCCATGGCCTGCGGCACCGCCGTCGTCGCCTCCCGCGTCGGTGGCATCCCGGAGGTCGTCGACGACGGCGTCTCCGGTCACCTCGTCGACCTCGGGGACGGGTACGACGAGCGGCTCGCCGCAGCCGTCGTCCCGCTGCTGTCCGACCCCGCCCGCGCCGCCGACCTCGGCCGGGCCGGCCGCGAGCGCGCCGTCGCCGACTTCGGCTGGGACGCCATCGCCGCCCGCACCGTCGAGGTCTACCGCGCCGTCCTCTGACAGGTCCCTGGCGGCATCGATGTGAGCTGAGCAGCGTCAGAACGCGATCCCGTCAGATCGATCAGCTGACGAGCTGCGCGTGCGCTTCCTTCACCTGCAGCGGCGTCCCGTCACCCGTCGTGGTCGCCGTACCGATCACGTCGATCGCTGCCCCGCCGTCGACGGTGAACGTGCCCGACCACGTGATCACGACGTACGGCCGGACCGTCCCCTTCTCCTCGTACGTGTGGCTCACGTCCGTCTCGCCCTCGCGCCCTCTGCCACCGTCGAGCAGCTGACCGCCATCGCCGAAGTACCAGTCGAAGTGCTCCGGCTTCGCCGTCACCACGACCGTGTGCCCGAGGATCTGCACCGGCGTCAGCGTGTAAGTCTTCGCGTCCGTCCAGAACCCGTTCTCGAAGTTCACCAGCGTCGAGTCCTTCGGGTCGACGTGCGCCACGCCCTTCAGCACCACCAGGTCCTTGAAGTCGCTCGCCAGGATCCCGCCGATGGCCGCCTTCGCGGGGATCCCCTGCTGCGTCGGCCCGAAGCAGACCGCGTCCGGCTGCAACACCCAGCCAGGCGGGTCGAGCACCTTGCCTGACGCCCGGTCCACGGTGGCCGTCCACACCCAGTACCGGATGAACCCCTTCCCCGTCGGCTGGCAGGTGTTCACCGCCGCACCGCAGAGCACATCGGCGTCCGTCCGCGTGTTCCCCGTGCACGCAGGTGCGTAGTCCGAAATCTGGTAGGTCGACGGCATCGTCACCGGCTGCCCATGCCCATTCCCGGGCTGGCTTTGGGTCCCCGGCTGCCCTGCGCTGCCCTCAGCGTTGAAGCCGCCACTGTCACCGCCGCAGCCATCCGCGGATCCGCCGCACACATCGATGGGCGGCTCTGGCGACGGTTCAACCGCGTAGCCCGATAACCCGCCGGCCAGTGCGCCAACGAGGAGACCGGCGGCCGCCGCGATCCGCCTCACTTGCTCTTCACCGCTGCTCGGAGCACCCAGCCCGCGGCGGTCCGCTGGACGTACATCGTCCAATGCAGGGTGCCGCTCTTGGCGAAGCTGCGAACAGTCTTTCCCGCAGCGTCAACGATGGACCGAGCAGGCTCGTCAAAGAACACATCGACGGCGACGATGCCGTTCTGCTCGGGAGGCGCCTCCGCAGACACGATGTGAACGGAGGCACCTTGGACGTGCTGCTTGTCATCGCGAAACTTCTCGGCCGCCTTGACATAGTTGGCGCACGTGCCGCACTCGCTGCTGCTCAAGCCCGCAAGCGCGTCAGGGTCGCCGTTGCCCCACGCTTCGTTGAGCTGGGCGTAGTAGAAGCGGACGAAGGCGGCGGCGCCGAAGGAGTCGTGAACTGTCGCGGCGGAGGGGACGACGACGGGGGTGGCCGTTGCGCTGGGTGTGGCGGTGATGCTGGGGAGGACCTGGGGCTTGCCGCTACTGCCGGTGCAGGCGGATGCGAGCGCGATCGCGGCGATGAGCAGCGCAGCCGGGCGGGTCCTCACGCCCCTGAACGTTACGACAAAGCGGACATCGGCCGCGCCCACCCCTGTGGATGACGGGACTGTGCGGCGGTCCCGCCCGGGTGCACGCGAAAGGTCCGCACAGTGCCGGGTCACGGAGGTGTGCGGGGCCACGCAGGGATCCCGCGCGGGCAGGGCGCACACCTCGCCACCGACCCGGAGGTGTGCGGGGCCACGCGGGCTTTCGACGCAGGCAGGGCGCACACCTCGCCACGGACCCGGAGGTGTGCGGGGCCAGGCAGGGATCCCACGCGGGCAGGGCGCACACCTCACGCCGGGCGCGGCCTACTGGTGGAGGAAGTCCTGGACGCCGTAGACGTGGCCGTCGGAACCGCGGACGGCGCCGATGCCGATGTAGTTGTAGCTCGGGTTGAGGAGGTTCTTGCGGTGCCCCTGGGAGTTCATCCAGGCGTTGACCATCTGCTGGGGCGTCCAGTTGCCGGAGGCGATGTTCTCGGCGGCGGCGTTGCCGTGGCAGCGGGACATCATCGGGGTGAGGGACTGGTGCACGAGGGTGCGCGTGGCGGCGAGGTGCTTGGCCCAGGGCCCCGCGAACTGGTCGCGCATGCAGAAGGACAGCTTGAGCGGCGAGACGCCTGCCTTGCCCCGCTCGTAGTTCGTGTAGCGCAGGACCGCCTCCGGATAGGTCTCGGCGGAGGCGGGTGTGGCCGGTACGAGGAAGGCTGACAGCGACACCGTGGTCAGCAGCAGGGCGAGGCGCTTCACGTCACCACTATCGGCACAAACGGCAGATCAGGTGAGCGAATCGGCCGACTGGTCAGGCGGTCGGGTCCGCGTCGGCGTCGCCGGCCTCGAGCATCGCGAGCAGCGCGGGGGCGACGCCGGGGGCGGAGGCGACGACCAGGGCCGGCCCGGCGGGGGCACCGCGCAGACCAGTGACGACGGCTCCTGCCTCGGCGGCGATGAGGCCGCCTGCGGACAGGTCCCAGGGCGACAGGCCCTGCTCGAAGTAGGCGTCCAGCCGCCCGGCGGCGACGGAGCAGAGGTCGAGCGAGCCGGCGCCGAGGCGCCGGATGTCGCGGACCGCCGGCAGCAGCGTGGGGAGCAGCAGGGACTGGCGCGCGCGGCGCTCGGCGCCGTAGCCGAAGCCCGTCCCGACGAGGGCCTGCTCGAGCGACGTCACGGCCGAGCACCGTACGGCTGCGCCGTTCAGAGTCGCCCCGCCACCTCGTACCGCCTGCCAGAGCTCGTCCTTCGCCGCGTCGAAGACCACTCCCACGAGCGCGCCCGAGGCGTCCTCGAAGCCGATGGACACCGCCCACTGCGGGATGCCGTAGAGGTAGTTGACCGTGCCGTCGATGGGGTCGATGACCCAGCGGAAGCCCGAGGTGCCCTCGGACCCGGCGCCCTCCTCCCCCAGCAGCCCGTCGTCGGGCCGGACGCTCGTGAGGGCCGAGACGAGCAGGTCCTCGACGGCCTTGTCCGCGACGGTGACGACGTCGGTCGGGGACGACTTGGTCTCGAGCACCCCGATCCCGGACCGCATCGACAGGGCCAGCGCACCCGCCTCGTAGGCGAGGTCGGTGGCAAGGGCGAGGGTCGCGTCGAGGTCCACCTGGGCATTGTGGCAAGGTAGAACGCGATTCGGTTTCGCCGTGACTCAGCACACACAGAAGGACACATCGACGTGGACCTGACCTTCAGCAAGGAAGACGAGGACTTCCGGTCCGAGTTCCGCAGCTGGCTCGACCAGAACCTCCCGGCCGAGATGCGCACGCTCGACTGGTGGCGCCCCAAGAGCGAGGACGAGCAGTTCCAGATCCGGCGCGACTGGGAGGCGAAGAAGGCCGAGGCCGGCTTCTGCGGCATCCAGTGGCCGACGGAGTACGGCGGCCGTGGGGGCACGCCGACCATGAAGGCGATCTACGACGAGGAGATGGCCAAGTCCAACGCTCCCCGGACCGTCAACCCGCTGGGTCTCGCGTTCCTGGCGCCGACCGTGATGGCGATCGGCACCGACGAGCAGAAGGCGGCCATCATCCGCCCGATGCTGCGCACCGAGACCATCTGGTGCCAGGGCTTCTCCGAGCCGGGCGCCGGCTCGGACCTCGCGGCACTGCAGATGAAGGCGGAGCCGCAGGGCGAGGAGTACGTCCTCAACGGCCAGAAGATCTGGACGACCAACGCGATGCACGGCGACAAGATCTTCACCCTCGCCCGCACCAGCGCCGGCGCCAAGCGGCACGAGGGCATCTCGATGCTGCTGGTCGACATGCACCAGCCCGGCGTCGAGGCCCGCCCGCTCAAGCAGATCACCGGTGAGAGCGAGTTCGGGGAGGTCTTCTTCACCGACGCCACCTGCCCGCAGACCGAGGTCCTCGGCGGCGAAGGCAACGGCTGGATGACCGCGATGCTCCTGCTCTCCTTCGAGCGCGGCTCCTCCGCGATCGGGCAGTACACCGAGTTCAAGGGCCAGTGGAACGCGGTCGTCGACCTCGCGAAGAAGGTCGATCGCGGCAGCGGCAAGGCGATCGAGGACCCCGTCCTGCGCCAGAAGCTCGCCAACAGCCTCATCGAGCTCGAGTGCCTGAAGCTGCACTCGTGGCACGTCCTCACGCAGACCAGCCAGGGCAGGGACCTCGGCTACGAGGCGTCGATGACGAAGATCATGTGGAGCGAGACGTTCCGCAAGGTCAGCGACACGTACGAGGCCGTGCTCGGGTCGGCGTTCCAGGTGAACGAGACCGTCGGCACGACCATCGAGGAGCTCACCACCCTCGCGCTCTGGTCGCGCAGCTGCACCATCTGGGGCGGCTCGCAGCAGGTCCAGCGCTCCATCGTCGCCGAGCGCGTGCTCGGCCTGCCCCGCTAGGAGAAGTGCGTTGAAGTTCCAGCTCACCGACGAGCAGCGCGCCCTCCAGGAGGCCGTGCGCGACTACCTCGGCGACCGGTTCGGTCAGCAGCAGGTCCGTGCGTTCTACGACGCCAACGACGAGACCGGCATCCCTGCCGACCTCTGGAAGGCGATCGGCGAGCAGGGCTGGCTGGCCGTCATGGTCCCCGAGGAGCACGACGGCATCGGCCTCGGCCTGCTCGACGCCTCCGTCATCGCCCGCGCCTTCGGAGCGTGCACCGTCCCCGGTCCGTGGCTCGGCACCGTCGTCGCCGGCGAGGCGATCCGCCTCGCCGGATCGCCTGACCAGCAGGCGAAGTGGCTCCCCCGCATCGCCGCCGGCGAGGTCAAGGCCGCCGTCGCCCTTCTCAAGCAGGGCACCTCCAACCAGCCCGCGGCCACCGCCTCAGGGGGCACGCTCAGCGGCAACCTCGGCCTCGTCGAGTACGCCGCCCAGGCCGACCTGCTGGTCGTCTCGGCGGACGACGGCCTTGACCTGGTCGAGCCGGCGGCCGCGTCGATCACGCCGCGCGAAGCCCTCGACCGCACGACCCGCCTCGCGGAGGTCATCCTCGACGGCGCCACCGCCGAGAAGCTCGCGAACGGCAATCCCCTCGCCGAGCTCGTCGACCGCGCGGCCGTGCTGGCCGCCAACGACCTGGTCGGCATCGCCCGCAAGGCGCTGACGGACACGGTCGAGTACGACAAGACGCGCGTGCAGTTCGGCAAGCCCGTCGGGTCGTTCCAGGCCATCAAGCACGACCTCGCCGACATCCACCTCGCGGTGACGATGGCCGAGCACGCGGCCCTCTACGCGGCCCACGCGCAGGACATCGACACCGCCGACAAGGTCGTCGCCGCGAGCATCGCGAAGGCCAAGGCCGGCGACACCGCGAACGCGGCGACGAGCGCGATGATCCAGTACCACGGCGGCATCGGCTACACGTGGGAGCACGACAGCCACTTCTACCTCAAGCGCGCGAAGCGGCTCGAGTACGCGTTCGGCGACGCCAGCCAGCACCGCGAGCGGATCGCCTCGCTGGTCCTGGCGTGACGACGACCCTCATCACCGGTGCCGCGAGCGGCTTCGGAAAGGAGGTCGCCAAGCAGCTCGTCCGACGCGGTGAGCAGGTCGTGCTGCTCGACGTGAACGACGCCGACGGCCAGGCCGTGGCTGACGAGCTCGGAGCCCCGTACCTGCACTGCGACGTCAGCGACGACGACGAGGTGCTCGCCACCACGGCGAAGGCGGAGGAGCTGGCCGGCGGGATCGACCAGTTCTTCCTCAACGCCGGCATCTCCA
>JAODNF010000024.1 GCA_025464915.1 Frankiales bacterium
TTGATGGAGACCTTGCGGCCGTTGATGCCCTTGTCGTTGACGTACTTCCAGTAGACGGTCAGCAGCTCGGAGGTCTTGGCGACGTGGTCGAAGTCGACGCCGCTCACGTGCTTGGGGACGTGGAAGCCGAGTCGGATCTCGGTGTTCGTGATGCCGGTGCGATTGCCGGCGACCTGGCCGCTGCCCGTGGTGGAGGTGCTCCCCGATCCTGACCCGCCGACGTTGGTGACGGGTGTGCCTGAGGTCGAGCCGGAGCCCGTTCCTCCCGTGGTCCCGCCGCCTGAGGTCGCGGACTGGCCAACACCCCCCGAGGTACCGGCGCCGGTGGTGCCTGTGCTCGCCGGACTCCCCGGACCGCCCGTACCACCGCCCGTGAGGCCGGTGGTGGAGCCGGCGGCTGCCGCGGCCGGGCTGCCCGACTGGTCGAAGGCGTTGACCACGTCCTGGTGCGCGCCACACGCGGTGAGGGCGAGCACGAGCACCATGCCGGCAGTCAGCTGCAGGGATCTGGGGCGCCTGGTCACGACGGTCCTCTCGCTTGTCCGTGTCTGTGGCGTTTCTGTAGTCTTGTTATAGAGGCTGGAACGACAGGCCGCAAGGAAGGTTGCGGGGGGGAACGCATCGGTATGCGTCACGATGGGCACGTGAAGCCGCGCGAGCAGCACCTGGGACGGGAGGAGCTGCTCGAGCGCGCCCTCGCGCTGATCGCCGCCGACGGGGTGGAGTCGCTCACTGTTCGGCGGCTCTGTGACTCCCTCGGGGTGGCCCCGCCCAGCATCTACTGGCAGGTCCGCAACAAGGACGACCTGCTCCGGCTGTGCGCGGAGGAGGTCTTGGGTGCCATCCCGCTCCCCGGGCCCGAGCTCGGGGACTGGGCCGACCAGATGCGGGAGTTCGCCGCGCGGTTCCGTCGGGCGATCCTCCGCTATCGCGGCCTTGCAGCCGTCGTCGTGCGCCTGCAACCGCTCGCTGCGTCCGTCTCCATCGCGGAGCAGCAGATCGGGGTCCTGCTCGACGCCGGCTTCCCGCCGGAGAAGGCTGCGGCCGCCTTCACCGCGTTGAGCGTCTACACCGCCGGTCAGCTGCTCTTCATCGACGCCATGGGTGGGGCTTACCAGGGGGATGCTGCCGTCGACACCCTGCTCGACAGGATCGAGGAAGCCGCCCCAGGCCCGCATCCGCACATCGACCAGGTGAACCGGCAGGGCCTCGACCACGGTCGCGCAGCCAGTCATGTCGACTACGGCCTCGAGCGGCTGCTGGACGGCCTTCGGCTCGACCTCGAGCGAGGGCGTCATCGCGCTTCCACCCCCCGGCGCCGGGCGTGATGCCGGCTGCGCGACCACTCAGTCGACCCGGTCGGCTTGCACGAAGACCGAGCGGGGGTTCGAGAGCTCTCGGAACCCGTGGACACCCTTGTAGCGGCCCATGCCGCTGGAGTTCACCCCGCCGAACGGGAGCCGGCCCTCGGCGTAGTGCAGGAGCACGTTGTTCACGGTGACACCTCCTGAGGACGTGCGGTCCAGGACCTCGCTGACGAAGCTGTCGGTCCGGCTGAACACGTACATGGCCAGGGGCTTGCCGGTCTCGTCGATGTGCCCGATGGGCTCGTCCAGCGAGTCGTAGCCGAGCACCGGCAGCAGCGGGCCGAAGATCTCCTCTTGCATGATGCGGGCGGAGAGGGGAGGGTCGACGACGATCGTCGGCTCGATGGTCAGGTCCGTGGGGTCGGACGCGCCGCCGCGGGCGACCGTGGCTCCGACCTCGACGGCTTCGGTGAGGTATCCGTTGACGCGAGCGAAGTTGCGCTCGTCCACGATGCGCGGGAGCCGATCGCGCCGCAGCTCCCCATCGTTGTAGAAGGCGGCGTCCACCTCGCGGCACAACGCTTCGAGCAGCTCCGCCTGCCGGTTCTTGGGGACCCAGACGTGGTCGACGGACAGGCACAGCTGGCCGGCGTTGCTGAACCGTGCGGCCACGATCTTCGCGGCCGCGTCCGCGAGGTCGTACTCGGCGTCGAGGATGGCCGGGCACTTCCCGCCGAGCTCGAGCGTCACGCTGGTCAAGTTCCTGGCGGCAGCCGCCATGACTCGCTTGCCGACTGCGGGGCTGCCCGTGAAGAAGACGTGGTCGAAGGGCAGCTCCTGCAGGCGCTCGGCCACCTCGACGCCCCCCTCCACCACGGCGACCTCGTCCTGGGCGAACACCGCGCCGAGGATCTCCGCGACGATCCGTGACACCCCCGGCTGCATCTCGTTGGGCTTCACGACCGCCGCGTTGCCCGCCGCGACGATGGCGACGAGCGGCCCGAGGACCAGGGCGAAGGGGAAGTTCCAGGGGCCGAGCAGCAGCACGACACCGCGCGGCTCGTACTGCACGTAGGTCTCGTTGCCTGCGAACACCGGCGAGGGCTCGACGTGCTCCCGCTGCATCCAGTCGTCGAGCCCCGCGATGGCCGTCTCGAGCTCGGACAGGACGCTCTGGATCTCGGGGTTGCGCAGGCCGCGGCGGGCCCGTCGCATGTCGCGGTGAAGCGCCTCGTCGATCTCGTCAGCCCTGCGGGTGATCTCGTCGCGCAGCCGGGCCAGGCGTCCCGCTCGCTGCTCGGCGGTCTGCCGCTTGAGCGCCGTGCGGTTCGCGCGCTGGGCGGCGAACACGCGCGAGATGTGGTCCTGCGAGTCGGTGCTCACGGGGCGGGCCTCCCTGGGTCAATGCCGGCGCTCGAGAGCTGTCGAAGGGCACGCACGAGGACAGCGCCGAGAAGCACGACCAGGGTGGCAGCAGGTAGCTGACGCGACGGGCCGGTGGCCGCGAGCAAGGTGCCTCGAGACGCAGGCCGGCCGGTGGTCGGGTGGCCTGATCCGGTCGCGGCGGTGCCCGCTCTGCTGGCCGCGTAGAAGGAGGTCGCCGTGATGGAGGGGCAGCCGGCGACGGCGGGCGCGCCGCCGATGCTCGAAGCGCAGGCCCGGTGCATCAGGTCGGTGGCATCGACGGGCAGCAGGGAGCCCTTGCGGACGGCCGCTTCGATGCTGGCGTGCATCTTGTCCACGTACGCCTGGTGAGTGGGATAGAGCTGGCTCAGCTGGACCGGCGAGAAGGGAACGGTCTCGCCGAACAGGGCACACGTCGGGCCGATGTAGGTGGCGACAGGAACGTCGAGCACGGGTGAGCGGAGTCCGCCGAGGGTGTTGAGGAACTGGTCGTGCTGGAAGTTGCTGCTGCTCCCGAAGGGTGCGGAGACGAACGGCGACGCGAAGGAGATGGACGGGAAGGCCGGAGCGCTCTTGCCGCGCATCATCCAGTCCTTCGCGGCTTGGAGGGCGGCGTCGTTGGCGTACCTGTGCGGGTAGGAGTCACCGGTGGGCAGGCAGGTCACCGAGGTGGCAGCTGCGGGTAGGGCCTCCTGACCGTAGTTGCCAGCGTCGGCCTGCATCTCGCGGTTGCCCGGGATGCTGGGGGCCAGGCCGAGCTGGTTGGTGTTGGTCCAGGCCTCCTCGTACTTGGACTGCCAAGAGTCCTCGTGCGAGCTGCCCGCAAGCATCCAGATCCGCAGGTTCGGCGCAGACGTCGTCGGCGCCGGACGGGCGGTCTCCTCGCTCCACAGCTTGATCGTGGGCACCCGCGGACGGCAGCTGAGGTCGGCGGCGCCGACGTCGGCGTCGATGATCACGGAGTCGAGCACCCGGGCGGCGGCGTCCGCCCCGTTGCACAAGTAGCCGTCGAGGCGCTGCGCGGACTGCGACTGCCCGTAGCCGATGACGTGCCGGACGGCGATCCCGGCGACGGGGTTGGTGCGACCGGGATGCGCGATCGCCTGCACGGCTTGGGAGTAGATGTCGAAGCTGTAGTCGTCCCCGGGGTGGTGCAGCGACCCGTACCGCGCAGCATCGAAGCCCTGCAGCGAGGTCGGTGAGCACGCCTGCACCCCGGGCACGGGTGACTTGTTGCCGCACACGCCCGTCTCCTGGGCCCCGACCGTGACGTAGACGTCGCCGGAGCTCATGGCATAGGGGTGCGCCCACACCCAGCCCAGCGGGATCTCGTACTGAGCGGTGACGTTGGACCACTCCACGACCGCGGTGCCGCTGGCCTTGCGCGGGTTGACCGGTCGCATCACCTGGATCCGGACCTTGTACGACGCCGGGGGCGCGGAGGTGCCGTAGGCCCTGGCGGTACCGGAGATGAAGTACTCAGCCTGCTCGTAGCCGTAGTCCTTGAGCGACCAGGGCCACTCGTTGAAGGCGCGGCCGTGCGTGCCGCCGGTGACGGGGCCTTGGACGGTCGGGGTCGGCTCCGAGGCGCGGTTGCTCGCGGACGCCTGCCGTGGCAGCAGCACCGCGGAGAGGATCATGCCGATCAGCACGAGGGTGCGAACGTGCGCTCGGTCTGCCATGAGGACTCCAAGGTCAACTCGGCGGGGAGGTGCTGGTCGGTCGGACTTCGACGTGGAAGGCACAACTCCTGCATAACTCGCTGAATGAGATAGATGATATGGACGGCGTCCGGCCCGCCAGGGGCTGTCCGCGCTCCGAGCGTGGTTGTGCCGACCCCAGCGAGTAACGCCCCGGGCGGGCGTGATCAGTCGGTAAAGGTGCCCTCCAGCACGGCGCTGGCCACGCGCATCGCGCCGGCAGTGCGGCGCAGGTCGACGGCGTCGCGGAGCTCCAGGATCTCCAGCAGCGGCCGGAGGCTGTCGGTCATGCTCCGGGTGCGCGCGTACTCGGCGGCAGTCAGCGCGAGACCGGTCCGCAGCTGCTGCTCACCGGTCGCCCGTCCTCGCGCCACATCGTTCCTCACCTGGGACGCCAGCGTCTTGAGGATGTCGAGGAAGTCGCTGATGCCCTCGTCCGAGGGAATGCGGCCCTCTGCCTGCAAGCGGTCGCACTCCTGCGTCACGTGCGTGAGGTACGCGACGAAGTCCTCGCCGTCCTCGAGCGTGTAGGGCGTGGTGGTCAGAACCCCCATGACTTGCCTCTTCTCCTCCGGCGACGTCGGCGGCGGGACGATAGCGGTTATTCAGTCAACTTGTTAGCCGGTCCCATGCCGGTCCTGGTCTGCCCCCGCATCTGAAAGAGCCGTTCTCGACGGGTCGCTCCCACAGGGCCCCGTGCCGGGTTACGTTCGGCCACCACTTCTCCCGCGAGGTCTGATCGATGGAACTGCCGCTAGCGCACCTGCGGGTGTTGGACCTGCTGCCCGCCCGGCACGCGGTGCTCGGCCGGCTGCTGGCCGACCTGGGTGCGGACGTGGTGCTCGGCGCGCCGCGTCCGGCCGCTCGCTCGAGGTACGACGAGGTGTGGCAGCTCGCGTACGACACCGGCAAGCGCACCTCCGGGGCGGCGTCCCTCGCCGAGCTGGCACAGCAGGCGGACGTGGTGCTCGGCACCACGAGCAGCGACGTGCCGGGCCAGGTGGCGGTGTCCGTGACCGAGTTCGGGCTGACCGGCCCGCGCACCGACTGGCACGGCACCGACGCGGTGCACCTGGCCCTGTCCGGTGCCCTGTCGCGGATCGGCGTGCCCGGCCGGCCGCCCCTGCTGCCGCCCGGCCGGCTCGGCGCGACGGTCGCCGGGTTCCAGGCGCTGTGGGCGACCCTCGTCG
>JAODNF010000036.1 GCA_025464915.1 Frankiales bacterium
CCTGGCCTCGGCCCGTGCCGCACTCGACTGGACGGTCACCTACACCAAGGAGCGCAAGGCCTTCGGGCAGCCGATCGCCGCGTTCCAGAACACGGCCTTCGAGCTGGCCGAGATGGCCACCGAGCTCGACGTCCTGCAGGCCTACCTCGACGCCTCCGTGCTCGCCCTCAACGCCGGTGACCTCTCGGTGGTGGACGCGGCCAAGGGCAAGCTGTGGGCCACCGAGGTCCAGTGCCGGGTGATCGATCGCTGCCTGCAGCTGTTCGGCGGCTACGGCTGGATGATGGAGTACCCCATCGCCAAGGCCTACACCGACGCCCGGATCCAGCGGATCTACGGAGGCACGTCGGAGATCATGAAGACCATCATCGCCAGGGACCTGACGGGCCTGCGCTGAGGCTTGCAACAAAGTGCATACCGTTTACTGATTGCATGGTTTACTGATGCGGTCGACTGAAGGGAGGACGCGACGTGGGCGTGCGTGACCGGCTGGCCCAGCTGCTCGCCGAGGCTCCCCCCGAGGCGGAGGCCATCGAGTTCGAGCGGGTCTGGTGGACCTGGGGGCAGCTCGCCGCGATCGGCCGGGCCGTCGATGCGCTGCTGACCCAGCACGGCCTGGGCGCAGGCACCCGGGTCGGTGTCGCGCTGGAGAACCGCCCGGAGCACACCGGCGTCGTGCTGTCCCTGCTGGCAACCGGTCGCTGCATCGTGACGCTCTCACCGCTGCAGCCGCCCGAGCGGCTCGCCGCCGACGTGGCGCGCAGTGCCCCGGCGGTCCTGGTCGCGTCGTCCGACGTGCTCGCCCGCCCAGGGGTGGCGGCCGCCGCGCCCGGACTGGTCGTCGAGCTCAGGCAGGACGGGGCCGTCAGCCTCCGCTCCGGCTCGGCGCCGCAGGACGCGCCGACCAACCCGGGGGTCATGATCGAGATGCTGACGTCCGGGACGACCGGCCCACCCAAGCGGGTCGAGCTCCGCGACGAGCAGCTCGAAGGAGCGCTCGTGTCGAGCGGTCAGCAGGCGCGCCCGGGCGTGCTGCTCGCGAAGGGCACCGGCCTGGTGTCCACGCCGCTCGTGCACATCGGCGGGCTGTGGGGTGTGGTGGCCGGTCTGCAGTCCGGGCGCCGGCTGGTGCTCCAGACCAAGTTCCACCTCACCGACTGGGTCGACGCCGTCGAGCGGCACGGCATCCGGGCCGCGGGGCTCGTCCCCGCGGCGCTGCGAGCCGTGCTGGACGCCGACATCCCGGCCGAGCGGCTCTCCAGCCTCGACGTCGTCCTGTGCGGGACGGCCCCCTGTCCGGCGGAGCTCGCCGACACCTTCTTCCGGCGCTACGGCACGCGCGTGCTGATGACCTACGGCGCCACGGAGTTCGCCGGGGCCGTCGCCGGGTGGACCCTGCCCCTGCACGTGACCTGGTGGGACGCCAAGGCCGGCAGCGCCGGGCGGCCCTTCCCGGGCGTCAGCATGCGGGTGGTGTCACCGGACGGTCAGGAGCTGCCCGTCGGGGAGGTCGGCCACCTGGAGATCGCCACGTCGCAGTCGCCGACAGGTGACGGCTGGGTGCGCACGGCCGACCTGGCGTCGCTGGACGACGACGGCTTCCTCTGGATCGCCGGCCGGGCCGACGACGCCATCATCCGCGGCGGCTTCAAGGTGCACCCCGACGTGGTGCGCAAGGTGCTGGAGCAGCACCCCGCGGTCCTCGAGGCGGCCGTCGCAGGACTGCCGGACGAGCGGCTGGGCGCTGTCCCGGTCGCCGCGGTCGAGCTGCGCGCCGGTGCGGCCATCCCCCTGGTCGAGGAGCTGCTCGCCCTGTGCCGAGCGCACCTCACGCCGTACGAGGTCCCCGCCCACGTGGTGGTGCTGGACCAGCTGCCCCGGACCCCCTCCTCGAAGGTCAGCCGGGTGGAGCTGCTCGAGGCCGTCCAGTCCCGGCTCGCCGGAGCGGCTTGAGCCGCACCCCGCTGAGCGCGAGCATGACAGAAGCAGACGAACAAGGAGCTCCAGTGCAGGTCAAGGTCGGGCAGACGCTCGTCAGCACCGTCGACAGCACGTCGGTCGTGGTCATCCGCGCGCCACAGGCGGACGTCGACCTCGGCTGCGGCGGCGCGCCCATGGTGGACAAGTCAGAGGTCCCGGCAGAGCTGGGCGCGGTGGCTCCGGACCTGTCCGGCGGAAGCCTGGTCGGGAAGCGCTACGCGGACGAGGCGCACGGCCTCGAGCTGCTCTGCACCAAGGGCGGCGCCGGCACGCTCACGGTGGAGGGCCGTCCCATCGAGCAGATGGACGCCAAGGCCCTCCCGGCGACGGACTGAGTGCCGTGCGGCTCCCCATGCTGCTGGACATGGCGGCGGACACCTTCGGTGACCGCGTCGTCGTCGGTCGTCGCGCGGACGGGCTGACAGCGGCGGAGCTGCGCGACCTGGCCACCGCGGCAGCCGCCGAGCTCGTCGTGAGCGGCTGCGACTCCCTGGTCTACCTCGCCGTCAACGGCCCGGCACTGCCGGTCGCGCTGTTCGCCGCGGCCCTCGCAGGGATCCCCCTCGTACCGGTCAACTACCGGCTCGGCAGCGCCCAGCTCGACGCGCTCCTCGCGAACCACCCGAAGGCGTTCGGCATCGCCGGTTCGCCCGACGAGGGTGCCGCGCTGGACCGGGCGGGCATCTCCTGGGTGCGTCCCGACGCCTGGATGACCGACCTCCGCGAGCGGCCGTCCGTCCAGCCCGTGCCCGTGGACGAGGACGCCCCTGCGGTCGTCATCTACACGAGCGGGACGACGTCGGCGCCGAAGGGCGTCCTGCTCCGGCACGTCAACCTGGTGTCCTACGTGCTCGGCAGCGTCGAGTTCCTGTGCGCCGACGCCGACGACGCCGCGCTCGTCAGCGTGCCGCCGTACCACATCGCGGCCATCGCGAACGTCATCACAAACCTCTACGCAGGGCGCCGCACCATCGTCCTCGAGCAGTTCACGCCGGACCAGTGGCTGTCGCTCATCGAGGAGGAGCGGGTCACCAACGCCCTGATGGTGCCCACCATGCTCACGAGGGTTCTCGAGGGCCTGGCGGAGCAGCAGGTGCCGACGCTGCGGACCCTGGCGTACGGCGGAGCGCCCATGCCGCGGCCGTGCATCGAGAAGGCCCTCCGGGCGTGGCCGCACGTCGACTTCGTCAACGCCTACGGGCTGACCGAGACCTCCTCGACCATCAGCGTCCTCGGACCTGAGGACCACCGCGCAGCGCTGTCGTCGGACGACCCGGCCGTGCGGGCCCGGCTCAGCTCGGCCGGGA
>JAODNF010000047.1 GCA_025464915.1 Frankiales bacterium
CGCGCAGCTCGTGCGGGCCGCCGGTGGCCGCACGCTGGCGCTGTTCTCGAGCACCGCCGCGGCCGGCCGCGCAGCCGCTGCCGTCCGCGCCGCGACCGACGTCCCGGTGCTCCTGCAGGGCGAGGACAGCCCGGGCGCGCTGACCCACGCCTTCGCCTCCGATGCCCGCACCTGCCTGTTCGGGACGCGCTCGTTCTGGCAGGGCGTCGACGTCCCCGGCTCGGCCTGCCAGCTCGTGATCCTGGACCGCATCCCGTTCCCGCACGTCGACGACCCGCTGATGAAGGCGCGCCTCGCCGACGCGGGGGAGCGCGGGTTCATGGACGTCACCCTCCCGCCCGCGGCCGTGCTGCTCGCGCAGGGAGCAGGCCGGCTGATCCGCTCGACCAGCGACCGCGGCGTCGTCGTCGTGCTCGACCCGCGGCTGTCCACCGCGAGGTACGGCGAGGTGCTGCTGCGCACCCTGCCCGGCTTCTACCCGGCCCGTTCCCTCGACAGCGTCTTCGCGTCCCTCAAGGCGATCGACGAGAGCGCCGACCCGATCCGGGACGCCGGACCGAAGCCGAGCGAACGACGACGCCGTGCGGTGTGAGTGCGGCACCGGGTTGCCCTACGACGGCTGCTGCGGCCCGTTCCACGGTGGCACGCCGGCGCCCACGGCGGAGCAGCTCATGCGGTCGCGGTACACCGCCTTCGCCCGCGGGCTGACGTCGTACCTGCTCGAGACCTGGCACCCCACGACGCGACCCACCAAGCTGGTGCTCGACCCCGAGCAGGAGTGGCTGTCGCTCGTCGTGCTCGAGGCGCGCGGCGGGTTCCTCGACGCCGAGGGGACCGTCGAGTTCCGGGCGTCCTGGCGGCAGCGCGGCGTGACCGAGGTGCTGCACGAGCGGTCTCGGTTCGTGCGTGAGGACGGGAAGTGGTCGTACGTCCGTGGGACGGTGACCGCTACGCCCTGACCCAGGGCGAGGTGACGAGGTGCTCGTCGAGCGCGCCGCCCGGGCGGCAGTCGGGGGTCGTGTAGCCCTCGGGCATGTCGGGGTAGACGGTGCCCCAGTAGAGGCGGGCCAGCATCGCCGCCTCGCCGGGGGTGGCGCCGAGCATCTCGGCGGTCTCCTCGTCGCGCTGCACGGCGGCGCACTCGGCCATGTCCTCCTGGACGAGGCCCCTCATGTGCATCGACTCGTGCGTGAGGACGTGCACGGCGATGATCTCGTCGGTGGTGGGCCGGTGCCGGTTGCCGCCGTAGTACTTCCGCAGCTCACCGCAAGGGTCGCGCTTGATGGTGGTCTGCTGCTCGGGGACGCCGTCCTCGCCGTACTTCACGTAGCCGAGCTCGCTGCCGACGTCGGTCAGCGCCTGCCCGAGCGACTGGCAGTGCACCTTCACCCGGTGGCCGACGAGCCGGCTGGCGACGCGAGAGAGCCGGTCCTCCTCATGGTGGCGGCGCACGACGGGAACCGCCAGGGCGATGCCCAGGACGGCGAGGAGCGCCACGGAGATCCGGGGGAAGGGCCGCGGCCGCCCGAGCTCCTCGCGCTGGTGCAGCAGCCAGCGCCCGCTGAGCGCGGCGGCTCCGAGCACGGCAGCGCCGCTCGTCGCGGACAGGACAGAGATCACTGACTCCTCATCGGCTCCCGCGACCGCCCACCTGAGAGGATGAGCGCGTGGACGAGCTCTTGGTCACCCGCGAGGGCGGGGTCGCGACAGTCACCTTCAACCGCCCCGAGAAGCACAACGCGATCAACCTCGCGATGTGGGAGGAGTTCGGGCGCCTGATGCCCGTGCTCGCCGCCGACGACGAGGTCGACGCGGTGCTGTTCCGCGGCGGCCCCGGCGGGCCGTTCAGCGCGGGCGCCGACATCAGCGAGTTCCAGACCCTGCGGAGCACGCCCGAGCAGGCGGAGCGGTACGGCGAGGCGGTGACCGGCGGCGAGCGGGCCATCATCACGTTCCCGAAGCCAACGGTCGCGATGATCGAGGGCTTCGCCATCGGCGGCGGTTCGCAGGTGGCCCTGGCGTGCGACCTGCGGCTGTGCACTCCGGCCAGCCGCTTCGGCATCACCCCGGCGAAGCTCGGCATCGTCTACGCGCAGCAGTCGACGTCCCGCCTGGTCGACGTCGTCGGGCCGGCGTGGGCGTCGTGGATCCTCATGACCGGCGACCTGGTCGACGCTGCGACCGCGCTGCGCATCGGCCTGGTGCACGAGGTCTGCGACGACCTCGCGAGCCGCACCCACGACCTGCTGCAGACGCTCACGTCACGGGCCCGGGTGTCGCAGCTCGGCGCCAAGGCCCTCATCGGCCGCACCACCGCCGGGGTGCGCGGCGACGACGACGAGACGCGATCCCACTACGAGGCCTCGCTCCACGGGGCCGAGTACGCCGAGGGGGTGGCCGCCTTCCTCGACAAGCGGTCGCCCGACTTCAGGACCGCGCGGTCCACGCCTGCTGGCTGAGCCGGACGACGAACAGGCCGCTCGCGGTGTCGGAGTACCAGATCTCGTGGCGTTGCGGCACGAACGCGGGCGACGACATCGCCCAGCCGCCCTTGTCGAGCGGGTCGCCGTCAGTGCCCAGGGCGGGCGTGTTCGCGTAGGCGACCTCCCTGGGGTGCAAGGGATCGCGGATGTCGAAGACCCGCAGGCCGCTCGCGATCATGCTGCAGGCGAGCAGCCCGGGATCGGTCGCCGCAGGGACGTTGCAGTAGTGCGCGGCATACCCCTGGCCGACGGCCGACGCACCAGGATCCGACTGCTGATCGGTGGCGCGCGCCTTCGCGTCCCAGACGGCCAGCCGGATCCGGCTGACCACCCGCGGGTGCCGCTCGTCGGCGATGTCGATGATGTGCACCCCGCCGACGTTCTCCTTCGGCGTGTAGGTCGTGACGTCGCTGTCGAACTCGTCGAACTCGATGACGTACCGGTGGCCCCTGATCGTCACCGGGAGCGCGTTCTGCGGGATCGTCACCTCGGGCCAGGTGAGCTCGCTGAGCTCGGTGACCGTCGGGTTCGGCACCCGCTTCTGCACCTGGCTGATGTCGAGCACGACCAAACCGCCGCCGCCCTTGGTGATGGTGGTCAGGCCGTCGTTCGCGACCTCGGCGAGGTAGGCCCGGTTGCCGTCGGCGGAGATGCTGACGCCGTGCACGGCGTACCCCGTGCTGCGCCAGACCACCTTCGGCAGCGTCGGTGTCGTGAGGTCGATCGCGGTGATCCCGCCGGTGGCGGTGGTCGTGGCCCAGTACGTCCGGCCGTCGGGGGAGAAGCCCCCCTCGTGGCCGAGGACGGCGAGCGGGAGCGACGCCTGGATCTGCGGGTTCCGGCAGTCCTGCTTGACGTCGTACACGTCCACGAACCCGACCTGCGTCGTCGGCGAGCCCATGTCGGCGACCAGCAGGCCGCTGCGGGCGTTGACGCGCAGCGACTCGTGGGGGCTGAGCATCGCGGGGGAACGCAGCACGGCAGTTCGCTTGGGGTGCAAGGGATCCGTCATGTCCATGACGTACGTCCCGGGCGTGTCCTTCTGGAGGTCCTTCCCGGTGATCAGCGAGCTGTCGTAGAAGGCGCAGTCGTGCCCCGCCCTGTCCGTGTACCGCTCGACCCGGAAGCCGCCCGTCGTGCCGTAGTGGGTCACGACCCGCGCGTTGCAGGTGTAGCCCTTCGCGGCGCGGCCGCTCGCGTAGTCGGCCAGCGGGACCCGGCCCTGCCGACCGCTCTCCGGCAGCGAGCCCTGGTCGCACGCGCGTCCCGGCGTGCTCGGCAGGACCGTGCTGCTGAACGTCGCGGCGCTGCCGATCGGGTGGTTCGGGAGGTAGTCGTCCAGGAACCCGGGCGGGCCCTGCGCGCTGGCGGTGAGGCTCAGCGGGACGAGGACGGCAGCGGCGAGCACGAGGATGCGGGGGGCGCGCATACCCACATGAAACAGGACTTCCCGGGTGCGGCCTAGGGTCCGAGGTCGTGGACGCCCTCCGTACGCCTGATGACCGTTTCGCTGACCTGCCCGACTACCCCTTCACGCCCGCCTACGCGGATGTCGGTGACGGGCTGCGCATGCACTACGCCGCGGCCGGGCCCGCGGACGGGCCGGTGGTGCTGCTGATGCACGGGCAGCCGACCTGGTCCTACCTCTACCGGCACGTCATCAGGGAGCTTGCGGACAAGGGGGTACGGGCGATCGCGCCGGACCTGATCGGCTACGGGCGATCCGACAAGCCGACGTCGCGCTTCGACTACTCGCTGAAGGCCCACATCGGTTGGGTCGCGGACTTCGTCGAGGCGCTCAACCTGCGAGACATCACGCTGGTCTGCCAGGACTGGGGCGGACCCGTCGGGCTCGGGGTCCTCGCCCGCAACCCGGATCGCTTCGCGAGGGTGGTGGCGGCGAACACGATCCTCCACAACGCCGATCCCGAGCTGGAGGGACGGCTGACGTGGACGGTCCACGGCATCGAGGGGGAGCGGGTCGTCATCCAGGAGGCGCTGCTGGACTACGTGCTGATGTCGCTGCGGTCACCGGAGTTCCGGGCGTCGGTGCTCGTCGACTTCGCGACGCAGCGCTCGCTGTCTACCGCCGAGCTCGCCGCCTACGACGCGCCGTTCCCCTCGGAGGAGCACATGGCGGGGCTGCGGCAGATGTCGGCGCTCATCCCGCTGACCCGCAACGACCCCGGCGCCCGCATCAACAACAAGACCGTCGCCGTGGTGCGGGAGTGGACCAAGCCTTTCCTCACGGCCTACTCGACGGGCGATCCGGCGACGCAGGGGTGGGCCGAGGTGTTCCAGTCTGTGGTGCCCGGCGCCGCCGGCCAGGAGCACGTGCAGCTGGCGGGAGGGCACTTCCTGCAGGAGGACTCGGGGGTGGAGCTGGCGAGAGCCATCCGCGGCTTCATGGTCAGATGTGTCACCGAGGCGAGAACGGGTCGTGCAACGGGGCAGCGCACCGTGAGCAGCTGGTCGCGGGCGTTGCGCTAGCGGCGCCGCACTGCTCGCAGTAGAGCATCCTGCGGCCGACTGCGTGTGCGGCCCAGACACCGGCGAACTGGCTGTGCTCGAAGGGCCGTTCGCGTTGCTCGCGAACCATGGACTGGTGCGCGGCGCCGGCGACGAAGGCCGTCACGTCGTCCGGGCTTCGCCACAGGCCGAGCGCGTACCCGTGGGGGCCGTCGTTGAAGGTGAGCCAGCGCAGGAACCCCGGTCGGGCACGGAAGTCCGCTTTCATGCTCGCGAAGTTCCGGTAGGCCCGTTGCGCGCCCTCGTTGCTGACGAAGGTCGTGTGAAGCAGCGTCAACGCGCCTGCCGCTTCCGGCCCGGCGAGGGTCGGCCCGTCCAGGGCGCTGACGACCCCGGGAGTGACGCGGGTGCCGGGGACGCCCTGCGCGGCGGCCTTGGATGCCTCGTCGGGCGGGAAGCTCTCGATGTTCGCCATGGGGCGATGCTGCGCCGGCTCGCGGGGGAGGACCATCCCCAGTTCCAGGGGTGCTGTGCGCCGGGCCGAGCGTGTCATCCTCTGTCAGTGGCGGCCCGTCGCGATGCTGAGCAGAGCCTGGTTCGCTGGTGCGCCGGGCCGGCGCAGGTGTCGGTCTTCAACGACGCTCTGCTGACCCGGTTGGGCGCCGTGATCGGTTTCGACGGCGCGTTCCTCGCTGCTGTCGACCCGGCGACGCTGCTGTACACGAGGGCGTCCCGGCGGGGGATGCCGTCCGAGGCGAGCAGCGCGTTCCTCGCCGCCGAGCTCGGCGTGGACGACGTCAACCAGCTCCGGCAGCTGGTGCGGCAGCCCAGCTCCGTCGGGTGGCTGGACCAGGCCACGGGTGGTGACCGGAGGGCGGCCAGGCGGTACCGGGAGGCGATGGAGCCCTACGGCCTGGGCGATGAGCTGCGGGTCGCGCTGCTCGCTGACGGGACGTGCTGGGGCCTGCTGTGCCTGCACCGGGCCCAGGCCCGCGCCGGGTTCGACGCGGCCGATGCGGCGCGGCTGGGCCGGATGGCGCCGCACATCGCCGGAGCGTTGCGGCGGACGCTGGTCGCTGAGCAGGCGACGGCTGAGCCGACGGGCGACGGCCCGGGTGTAGCCCTGCTGAGCCCGGATGGCTCGCTCCGGTCCTCGACGCCAGCGGCAGCCCGCTGGCTGGCGGAGCTCGCTGACCTGGACCGGGCCCGACCGCGAAACCTTCCGACCGTGGTGGAATCCGTCGTCGAACGGCTCAGCTCTGCCGGTGGGGGCGCCCTCGGAGTCGCGAGAGCGCGGGTCCTGGCGCCGTCCGGGCAGTGGTTGACCGTGCACGCCTCACGGCTGGACGACGACACGGGGTCGGTGGCTGTCGTCATCGAGCCGACGAGGCCGACGGAGCTCGCGCCGCTCGTCGTTGCCGCCTACGGCTTGACGGCCCGGGAGAGCGAGGTCACCCGGCGGCTGCTCAGCGGGCTCGCCCGCAAGACGATCGCCTCGGAGCTGCGGATCTCGCTGCACACGGTGAACGATCACGTGAAGGCGGTGTTCGACAAGACCGGGGTGTCCAGCGCTGGTGAGCTGCGGGCTCAGGTGTTCCGGCAGGGCGCCGGCGGTCCCCGCGTCAGCGACCAGCGCTGAGGACCTCTGGCGGGGGTAGCGGGGCGACAGGCGGATCGGCGTCCCAGCAGGGGGAAGCGGTACGACGGAAGCGGGCGCCGTCCTCGACCCGCGCCCTCCCGATGGTGCGGGCGGTGACGCGGCGCAGGTGGTCGAGGTCGAACGGCACGTCGGAGGCACCGAGGACGACGTTGCCGAACCGCCGGCCGCGCAGGACGCCGGGATCGGCGAGCACCGCGACGTGCTCGAACACCTCGAGCAGCGTGGCCGCCTGCCCACGGGCGAAGGGCAGCACCCCGGTGTCGGCCACATTCACGGCGTAGACGCCGTCGCTCTTGAGGACCGTCTTGGCCTCGCGGGCGAACTCGACCGTGGCGAAGGCGCTCGGGACCTGCGCCCCGACGAAGACGTCCGTGACGACGAGGTCGCTGGTGCTCGGGGACAGGTGGCCGAGGGCCTCACGACCGTCACCGACCCGGAGCCGGAAGCCGGTCGTACCGAGGTGCTTGCGGACCACCTCGACGAGCAGGTCGTCGGCCTCGACGACGACCTGGGTCGAGCCGGGGCGCATTGCCGCGACGTAGCGGGGGAGCGTGCACCCGCCGCCGCCGAGGTGGACCGCCGTGATCGGGGCGCCGGGGGCGCCGACGCCGTCGACGAGGTCGGCGAGGAGCCGGACGTACTCGAACTCGAGGTGGGTCGGGTCCTCGAGGTCGACGTAGGACTGCGGCGTGCCGTCGACCATGAGCTGCCAACCGGTCGGGCGATCGAGGTCGAGGGCGAGCTCGGCCGTGCCGAAGCGCACGGGCCAGCTGCCACCCGTCATCACTGGCTTCTTCGGCATCGGAACATTCTCGCTGCCGTAACGATCGGAGCACACCCGTAGACGCCTGCGGCGCGCGGACGGTAGGCAACGGCCGTGCATCGCCTGGCGGTTCTCGTCCTGCTCTTCGCTGCGGCCTGCACGGGCACGAGTGCGAAGGGGCAGGCTGAGCCGACGCCGACCGACTCGCTGCCTCGGCAGTCGGTGCACCTCGGCGGCCAGCCGTGCGGCGTGGCGCAGGCGGACCGGGCCGCGTGGGTCACTGATGCGTCGACGGCGGCGCTCTACCGGATCGATCCGATCTCGATGAAGGCGACGAAGCGGGCCACGCTCGACCCGACGCCCTGCGAGCTCACCTACGCCTTCGGAGCGCTCTGGGTCGCGACCCAGTCCGGGTACCTCGACAGGGTCGACGTGAAGACCGGAGCCGTGACGCACGCGCGAGTCGGCGAGAAGTCCTACGAGGTCGAGCCGGCGCTCGGTGCGCTGTGGGTGAGCGACCGCGACAGCGCCCAGCTCACCCGGGTCGACCCCACGACCTTGGCGACCTCGACGCTGCCGCTGCCCGGTGTGAAGCCGGGCGGCCTGGTCTTCGCCTTCGGCTACCTCTGGGTCGGCGACGACACCTCCGGCTCCACCTCCTTCTTGCGGGTCGACCCCGTGCACCGCACGGTGAAGCGCGTTCCCGCCGGCCAGCGGCCGGCCTACGTGACGGCGACCTCGAGCGACGTGTGGGTCTCCGATGTCGAGTCGGGCGACGTCTCGCGCGTGGACCCGAAGACCCTGAAGGGCACCACGACGCACGTCGGCATCAGCCCGGTGAACCTCGACCAGCAGGGCGGGTACGTGTGGGTGCCGGACGACCAGGCCGACGCGGTCTACTGGCTGAGACTCGACGGATCGATCCGGCAGACCTTCTCGACGCGGTCGGGCAGCGGTCCAGCAGTCGTCGCTCCCGTCGGCAACCAGATGTGGGTGACCCTGTTCGGCAGCGGCGACGTCGTGGCGTTCGGCGAGATCTCCGGCTGCGGCGGGCCCTCTCAGCTTCCGGGGGAGGAGCCGCGCATCTGCGACCCGGCCAAGGCGCCCATCCCCTAGCTGATGTCGCCGCCCTGGCCGTCGGTGCGGATGTCGGCGATGTCCTTGCAGGTGTCGCAGATAGGGAGCGACTTCGGGTCCTTCGAGGGCGTGAAGACGTGGCCGCAGAGGGCCTCCACCGGCGTGCCGAGGATGTAGGCCTCGGTGACCTTGCCCGGGTCCTTCACGATGTGGGCGCAGGAACCGGGGTCCTGGAGCTCGCGCTCCTCGGTGCGCTCCTCGATGAGGGTGCTGGTGCCCAGGTTCGGGATCGTCATGGACCCAGCGTACGGCGGGCAGGCCGCTCAGGCAGCGTCGAGCAGGAAGACCTGCAGGTCGCGAAGCCCGCGCTCGACCTCGGCGGACAGGGTGCGCTCGCTGGGGGAGATCGGGCCGAGCCCGGGCGGCGGCCGGTGGCCCGCGGGAAGCTCGGGGAAGGCCTCGTCCAGCTCCTCGATGACGTCCTCGAGGTTGCGGGCGGCGCAGAAGCGCGCCACGGCCAGGCAGAGCAGCAGGAAGGCCACTCCGACGAACACGGTGATTGCTACGGCCATCGTGCTTCCCTTCCCCTGTCCAAGGGGGTGTCGGCACGAATGCCGCCGCACTCAAGGGGCTGTCCGGACTGTCCACAGTGCGCCCGTTCGTGGGAAGACGAGTCGCGTTTCCCTTGTTAGCGTGGGTGCTGCACCAGCTCATACATGGCCCCCGGACCCAAACACGTCGCTTCGAGCGACATTCCGCCGTGAGGCGACCTGAGGGCTGGTGCACCGGCCGTCCCAGGAGAGATCCTGGGACGGCCGTTCTTACGACACGAGGAGCCAGAGTGACCGAGCGACCGTCCCGCGTCCGGTGCATGCCGCCGGTCGAGGTCGACGCGCACGCGGCCGCTCCGGGCCACTTCGAGGCGGAGCTGGTGGCCCGGCTCGAGAAGGCGCTGGCCACCCTCCCGGACGCGGAGCGCACGGCGGTGATCGCAGCCGTCGGCTACGCCGGTGGGTCGGTCGGAGCGGCGATGGAGCTGGGCCTGGAGGTGGAGGACGCGGATGCCCTCACCCGCAACGGCCTGCAGCTGCTGCGGGCGGCCCTGTCAGACCTGGACGCCCACGGGGTCCCGCTCTTCTGAGCGGCACAGCGCCAGCACTCCCGCCACGGACAGCAGGGTCCCGGCGACCGCCAGCACGACCTTGACGCCGCTCGTGGGCAGGTCCTCGTGCAGGACGGTCACGGCGAGCACGACGGCGACGACGGGCTCGACGATCGAGAGGGCGGCGAGCGGCGCGCCCAGCTCGCCGGTCTGGAAGGCGACCTGGGCCAGCAGCAGGCCGGCTCCGCCCACGACGATCGCCGCGTAGGGGCCCCAGGACGAGAACAGGGCCGACCAGTCGCCGAAGCGGTTGGCGGTCACGGCCAGCAGGACCGAGCCGGCGCCGATGACGGCCCCTGAGGCAGCCCCGGCAGCGGCCCCGCCGAACCGCGGTCGGGCGCGCAGGGCCAGGAGCGGTACGGCGACGGCGGCGACGATCAGACCGGCGACGATCGCGTCGGCCCGGGCGGGTTCCTGATGGGACGGGGTCGACGAGAGGGCAGGGGCGAGCAGGGCGATGCCGGGGCAGCAGAGCGCGAGGCCCATGACCTCGTGCCGGAACAGCGAGCGCTTGGCAAGGGCTGCCGACAGCAGCGCCGCCAGCGGCAGGCCGGCGACGAGCAGGGTCTGGACGAGTGGCACGGACCCGAGGCTCAGGGCGACGCCCTGCAGGGCGACGGCGCCGCCGTCGCAGACCATCCCGAGCAGCCACAGCGGCCGCTTGGCCAGCCGGACCAGCAGGCTCGCCGACGGGCCGGGGTCGACCGCCTGGGCTTCCTGGTGCTGGAGCGCGGACGCGACGGCGAACAGGGCGGCAGCGCCGAGCGCGGCGGCGACGGCCCCGATCACAGCAAGCCGTGCGCGCCGACGGTCCCGACCTCGAGGCCGCGCTCGCGGAAGCTGTCGACGAGGGTCGGCAGCGCGCCCAGGGTGGCGCGCCACGAGCCCGGCTCGCTGGTGCAGTCGCTGTCGTGCAGCAGGACCGTGCCGCCGTCGAGGTCGCCCTTGAGGACCTCGTCGACGACGTAGGTCGGCGTCAGGTCGCGCTGCCAGTCCTGGCCCCACGCCGTCCAGAGCACCGTCCGCAGCCCGAGCCTGCGTGCCGCTACGAGGTCGGCCGTCGTGAGCGCCCCGTAGGGCGGGCGGAAGTACTCAGGCCGTACG
>JAODNF010000061.1 GCA_025464915.1 Frankiales bacterium
CGTGAAGGTCGAGACCACCGTGTCGACGACCTGCACCGACCCGTTCACCACCGCTGTCAGGAGTTCCCAGGCGTGAAGGCCGACCCGTTCCTCCAGCTCCGGCTGCTCGACCTGCAGGCGCTCGACAGCACCCTGGACCGGCTGGCCCACAAGCGCCGGACGCTGCCGGCGATCGCCGAGATCCAGAAGCGGGACGACCTCGTCGCCGCGCGCCAGGGCGATGTCGTGCTGGCGCAGACGACCGTCAGCGACCTGCAGCGCGAGCTCGACAAGGCCGAGGCCGACATCGAGCAGGTGCGGACCCGCAAGAAGCGCGACGAGGACCGGCTCGCGTCCGGTGCCATCACGCAGGCCAAGCAGCTCGAGGAGATGCAGCACGAGGTCGGGACGCTGACCAGGCGCCAGAGCGACCTGGAGGACGCGGAGCTCGAGGTCATGGAGCGGATGGAGGAGGCCCAGAAGGCCCTCGACGTCCTGCTTGCCGAGCGCTCCGAGCACGACGACGCCCGCGCCGCCGCCGTGGAGGAGCGCGACCGCGAGTGGGCCGCCATCGACGCGGAGCTGGCGACCGTCGCGGAGGACCGCGCGAAGGTCGCGCCGGAGATCCCGGAGGCGCTGCTCGCGCTCTACGAGAAGATCCGGGCGGCAGAGGGCGGCATCGGTGCAGCCGCGATCGAGCGCGGTCGTTGCGGCGGCTGCCACCTCGACCTCATGAACAACGAGAAGTCCGCGTTCCGCGACGCGCCGACCGACGAGGTGCTGCGCCACGAGGACTGCCGCCGGATCCTCGTGCGCACCCTGGAGTCCGGCCTGTGAGAGTTGCCGTCGAGGCCGACGGCGGGTCGCGCGGCAACCCCGGCCCGGCCGGGTACGGCGCGGTCGTCATCTCCGAGAGCGGCGAGGTGCTCGCTGAGCGGGCTGCCGGGATCGGCTCGGCGACGAACAACGTCGCCGAGTACTCCGGGCTCATCGCCGCGCTCGAGGCCGCTCTCGAGCTCGGCGCGACCCACGTGGACGTCCGGATGGACTCCAAACTGGTGGTGGAGCAGGTCTCCGGCCGCTGGCAGGTGAAGAACGAGGGCCTGCGCCCGCTGGCCCGGCAGGCCACCGGGCTGCTCGGGAAGTTCGACTCGTTCACCGCGCAGTGGATCCCGCGCGAGAAGAACAAGCACGCCGACCGGCTGGCCTACGAGGCGATGGACGCCGTGGCCAAGGGCCACGTCTGGAAGCCCGGCGGCGACACCGGCCCGGCCGATGCCGCCGATCGCTGGCTCGAGCAGAACGAGCGGCAGACCGCCGAGTTCAGGGCCGCGCCGGCGAAGCTGGTCGGCTGGCAGGACATGGGCTCCAAGCCGACGACGACGCTGCTGCTGCGTCACGGCCAGACCGCCCTGTCGATCGAGAAGCGCTTCTCGGGCGTCGGCGACCCGCCGCTGACCGAGATCGGCCTCGCCCAGGCCGCGGCCGCCGCAGAGCGGCTGCGCGACTCGGGTGCCACGGTCGTCGTCGCCTCGCCGCTGCAGCGCGCGCAGCAGACCGCCGCGGCGGTCGCGTCGGTGCTCGGGGTCGAGGTGCACACCGAGGCGGGCTTCCAGGAGACCGCCTTCGGCGACTGGGACGGCTACACCTTCGGTGAGGTCCGCGCGACATGGCCGGCCGAGATGGACGCCTGGCTGTCCTCGACGGCGGTCGCCCCGCCGCACGGCGAGAGCTTCGACGCCACCGCCATCCGCGTCCGTCAGGCCAGGGATCGCGTGCTCGCCGCCCACGGCGGCGAGAAGGTCGTCATCGTCAGCCACGTCACGCCCATCAAGACGCTGCTGCGAATGGCGCTCGAGGCGCCCCCCACCTCGCTCTACCGGATGCACCTCGACCTGGCGTGCCTGTCCCACGTGCAGTGGTTCGCCGACGGACCCGCGGTCGTGCGCTCCATGAACGAGACCTACCACCTCGCAGCCATCACACCCGGCGAGTAGGCCGGCGGGTCGGTCCGCCAGAGGTCGCGCCACGGCTCTCCCATGGCCTCTTCGACAGCCAGCTCGCGACCCGTGAGGTCAGGCCTGCGGGGTCGGCGGGCCCCACTGCGGGGCGGCCGGGATCGGCGTGGCAGCCGCCACATGATGCTGGACGGCGGCGGCGAAGGCGGGGGCGACCTTCTTCATCTCCACCCAGTACCCGTCCTTCGTGACGACTCCCTGCTGCCACTTCTTGGGCGCGGCGAGCGGGTAGCAGATCGCGACCACGAGCAGCAGGAACCCGATCAGGCTGACCGGCCCGTTCGTGGCGCTGAGCCCGGCGAGCAGCACGGCGACAGCCACGGCGGCGATGACCCACGCGATTGCGGTGCGCTTCTTCTGCTCGGCCATGCAGGTCGCGCAGTCGGGCACCTGACCCGTCACCGTCTTGCGGATCGCGATCATGATGATCACGGCGATGAGCAGTGACGCGAGGATGAGCACGTAGACCCAGGGCGGCGTCGCCGAGTAGTAGCTGCGCTTCTTCGAGCGCACGGCCGGGTTGGCATGGCGGGGGCAGATGCCCAGGCCCGTGAGGGCGTTGGACTGGACGGCGGCGCTGGGGACGAACAGGCCGGGATCGGACGCCACGGCTCCTCCTGGTGCGGTCTGGGTCAGAGCACCAGAACGGTAACGGGTACCACGACCGCCACGAGGCACATCCCGGCGAGGGCGTGGCGCGTCCAGGAGATCGTCAGCCCCCGGCTGCGGCAGCGCTCGGCCCACAGCAGGGTGGCGAGGGACCCCCACGGAGTGATCAGCGGTCCGAGGTTCACGCCGAGCAGCACCGGCAGCAGCTGGTCGTGCGGCGCGACCCGCTCCACGGCCAGGTACGCCGGCAGGTTGTTGACCACGTTCGCCCCTGCCGCCGAGGCCAAAGCGGTCCGCAGTGACCCGCCGATGCCGTCCCGGAGCAGGTCGTCGACGCCCAGCGGTCCGGCCGCGGCGACGACGAGGAACAGCCCGGTGACGAGCAGCACCAGACGCCACGGCAGCAGGGACAGCTGCAGGGCAGATCGCCTGCGCCACACAAAGAGCAGCACGGCGACCGACGCCGCGATGCTGGAGGCCAGAGCCGGGCTCGCGAACGCGAGGGCCGGGGCCAGGCCGAGGCAGGCGATCGCTGTCCCGGCCAGGAGGACCGGGTCCTCGACGGGAGCCGCAACCGGCTCGTCGTACCGGGTCGTCAGGGCGCGCCAGTGCCACACGAGCACGACCGCGACGGTCACGGCGATCGCCAGGACGGCGGGTACGGCGAGACGGCTGACGTAGTCACCGGTGCTGAGGTCGAGGCGGTCGAGCGCGAGCAGGTTCGTGAGGTTGCTGACCGGCAGCAGCAGGCTCGCCGTGTTCGCGAGCCAGACCGTCGTCACGGCGAACGGCAACGGGTCCAGCTCGAGCTGCTGCGCCAGCGCGAGCACGACGGGCGTGACGAGGACGGCGGTCGTGTCGAGGCTCAGCAGGACGGTCGTCGTGCTGGCGAGCAGGACGACGAGCGCGAACAGCACGAGGGTCCGGCCGCGGGCCAGTCGTGCGGCACCGCGGGCGGCCACGTCGAAGACGCCCGCCGTGTCGGCGAGCTCGGCGAGGACGGTGATCGCGACGAGGAACAGCAGCACCGGGCCGGTGCGCTGCAGGACGTCACCCGCATCACCGGAGGAGAGGAGGCCGGTCGCGACGGTCAGGGCGCCGAGCACGGCGGCGACGAGCCACACGTCAGTGATCTTGTCCGGTGCGAGCGCCGTCTAACCGGAAGCCGGCTGCCGTCACTCGCCGGTGGCGCCGTCACGGAGCTCGCGGACCACGTCCAGGTGCCCGACGTGCCTTGCGTACTCCTGCACCAGGTGCAGCAGCACCCGGCGCAGGGGCGGCGGGTCGGCGCCGTCCCACCGCTCACCAGGCTGCCCGGTGTGGTCCAGGTCGTGTGACTCCACGATGCGCCGGGTGGTCGCGGCCTGCGCTCCGAGGTTCGTGGTCAGGGTCACGAGGTCGTCGGTCGTGTGCCAGCGGTCGTCCTGGCGGTCCGCCCACGGGTCGCTGATCGCGTGGCCCTCGAAGCCCCACTCGAGCCAGCGCCGCTCGACGTGCCGGAGGTGGTTGACGAGCTCGCCGGGGGTCCAGCCGCTCGGAAGGGTGCTGACGTGCAGGTCGACGCCGGTGACCTTCTCGAGCACGACGGCGCGGAAGTAGTCGAGGTAGCCGAGCAGCGCCTGTCGCTCGTCGGCGATCGGGACCGTGGGTTCCGGGAAGTCCATGGGCCGATCCTCGCGGATCAGACGATCACTCCGCGAAGGTGTGCAGCGTCGTGATGTCGTAGAGCAGGGCATCGGAGGCGGCGTCGCAGTGCATCGTCCGGTAGCCGTAGGTCCCGTCGACGTCGCGCAGCGGGTCGAAGCCCTCACTGTCGACGTGGAGCGCGGTCGGGCCATCGCCGCAGCGCTGCCGGGTGCCGAGCTGACGACCTACGAGGGCGCCGGCCACAACTACATCGTGCCGATGAAGGATCGCGTCAACGCGCAGCTGCTCGACCTCTTCAGCCGGGTCGAGCAGCAGGTCAGCGCGACCGCCTGACCCGCCGGCCCGTCCCGGCCGCAGCACCGAGCAGCAGGACCGCGAGCGCGAGCACCGGTGTCGAGGCTCCCGTGGAGGCGAGCCCGCCAGCCCCAGCGGCGGGCCGCCGCGAGGGCGGGGGCGTCGAGCCCGCCGCCGCACCTGCGACGGACGCCGCCGTAGGCAGCGGGAGACGGAAGTCACCGGCGGTGCCGAGCCGAGCCTGCGCCGACGCGCAGCCGACACCTCGGGCGACCGTCGTGCCACTGGTCAGGCCGCGCGAGGACGTCCCGACGGCGAGCCGGTAGCAGCCAGGCGTGATGCGCCACGCGCCGCCGGACCAGCTCGCGAACGACCGGTCGTTGAGCGGGAACGACACCCGGACGGCCTTGCCGGCCGGGACCGTGACCGAGGCGTACCCGACGAGCTGGCGGACCGGCTGGGGGAGCGCGGCCGTGGCCGGCTTGCTGATGTAGAGCTGGGGGACCGCGACGCCCGCGCGCTTGCCTGCGTTGGTGACGGTCATGCTCGCGACGGCCACCTGGTCCGGGCCCTTGGCTGCGCGCACGGAGAGCGGGCCGTAGGTGAAGGACGTGTACGAGAGGCCGGCCCCGAACGGGAACGCCGGCGTCAGCCCTTTCGCGTCGTACCAGCGATACCCGACGAGCAGCCCCTCGCTGTAGGTCTCCTCCTCCGCGACACCGGGGTACTGGCGCATGCTGCCGGCGGTCGGCAGCTGGCTCGCCGTGTCGGGGAACGTCGCCGGCAGCCGGCCTCCGGGGTCGACGTCGCCGAAGAGCACCCGCGCCAGCGCCGTACCGCCCTGCTGCCCCGGGTACCACGCCTCGACGATGCCGGGCACGTTCTCGCGCCACGGCGTCAGGACCGGCCCGCCGGTCTCGAGGACGACGACGGTCTTGTGCTGCGCGGCCGAGACGGAACGGATCAGCCCGTCCTCGTCGAGGCCGTTGAGCGGGCACGTGACCTGGCCGCACGTCTTGCCCTGCAGGACCAGGAGCGCCTCGCTGTCGGCGAGGTCGTTGGTGCAGTTGAGCCCGATGCAGTCCTTGTCCTGGCCCTCTGTCTGCACGTCGCCGACGACCACGACGGCGACGTCCGCCGCGGCGGCGAGGGCCGCGGCCGCGGCCTGGTTCGAGCCGTCGGAGTAGGTGACGGTCACGCCCTTGCCGGCGCGCTGGGTGATGCCTTGCAGGGCGGTCACGACGGAACGAGCGGTCACGGTGCCGGACCCGCCGCCGGTGACGAAGGTGTTGGCGTAGGGGCCGATGACGGCGATCTTCTTGATCCCGGGCTTCAGGGGCAGGATGCCGCGGTTCTTGAGCAGGGTGATCGCGCGCTCCTCGATGCCCTCGGCCGTCCGCTCGTGCGCCGCGACGTCGATCGCCGACTCGTCGATCGCGTACCCGTGCCGGTCGAAGTACCCGTAGGCGAACAGCGTCCTCAGGATGCGCCGCACGTGCCCGTCGAGGGTCGCGCGGCTGACCAGGCCGGTGGCGAGCGACGCCGAGATGAGAGCGGGCTGGTAGGACTGGTCGACCTCGCCGTTGTTCGGCACGAAGTCGAGCCCGTTGTTCATGTTGCCCGGGGTGTCCTTGGC
>JAODNF010000066.1 GCA_025464915.1 Frankiales bacterium
GCGCGGCGCGAGCTCGCGCGAGGGCAGCGCACGGTGCTGTTCGTCGACGAGGTCCACCGCTTCTCCAAGACCCAGCAGGACGCGCTGCTCCCGAGCGTCGAGAACCGCTGGGTGACCCTCGTGGCGGCGACGACGGAGAACCCGTTCTTCAGCATCATCAGCCCGCTGCTGAGCCGCTCGCTGCTCCTCACCCTGCAGCCACTGACCGACGACGACGTCGAGACCGTCGTCCGACGGGCGCTGGAGCAGGACCTGCACGCGACCATCGAGGACGACGCCCTGGAGTTCCTCACGCGGATCGCGGGCGGGGACGCCCGCCGGGCGCTCACCAGCCTCGAGGCCGCGGCCACCGCCGACGTCATCACCCTGGCGATGCTCGAGCGGGCGCTGGACCGGGCGGCGGTCCGCTACGACCGCGACGGCGACCAGCACTACGACGTCATCAGCGGCTTCATCAAGAGCATCCGCGGCTCCGACGTCGACGCCGCGCTGCACTACCTGGCCCGGATGATCGAGGCGGGGGAGGACCCGCGCTTCATCGCCCGGCGGCTCGTGGTCCATGCCAGCGAGGACATCGGCATGGCCGACCCGTCGGCGCTGCAGACCGCCGTCGCCGCCGCCCAGGCGCTGGAGCTGATCGGGATGCCCGAGGCCCGCATCAACCTGGCTCAGGCCACGATCCACCTGGCGCTGGCCCCGAAGTCCAACGCCGTGATCGCCGCGATCGACTCCGCGATGTCCGACGTCCGCCGCGGGCTCACCGGCGGCGTACCGCCGCACCTGCGCGACGCCCACTACGCGGGCGCCAAGGACCTCGGGCACACCGGCTACCGCTACCCTCACGACTTCCTGGGGAGGGTCGTCGCACAGCAGTACGCGCCGGACCCGATCGTCGGTAGGGAGTACTACTCGCCCGGTGACCTGGGGGTCGAGCGCGTCGCCAAGGAGCGGCTGACCGGCTTGCGGGAGGTGCTCCGCGGGGACCGGGAGGTCGTACGCGAGGATGTCGCGCAAGGCTTCCGCCCCCGCTGTCAGCGCAATCCCGAGGAGAGCACGTGATCGACGCCGGAGACCTGGCCAGCCTGATCTTCGCGATCTTCTTCGCGCTGGCCATGATCGGCCTGACGTACGTCTTCATCCGGCTCAGCCGGACCGTCGACGCGCTGACGAAGACCGTCAACGACCTCACCGACAGCACCAAGCCGCTCCTCGGCGAGGTCACGACGAGCGTGACCCACGTCAACGAGCAGCTCGTCCGGGTGGACACGATCACGTCCAACGTCGCGTCGGTCAGCACGAACGTGTCGGCGCTGACCAGCCTGTTCTCCGCCACCCTGGGCAGCCCCGTCGTCAAGGTGGCCGCCTTCTCGTACGGCGTGCGCCGGGCCGCGGGCAAGCGGAACGCGCAGGACATCGAGAAGCGCGTCAAGGCCGAGATCAAGGCGGAGAAGAAGGCTGGCAAGAAGGACCTGAAGAAGTGACGCGTCGGCTCTTCTACATCACCCTCGGGGCGACGGCAGGCGTGCTGATCGTGCGCAAGCTCACGCAGACCGCCGAGAAGCTCGCGCCGAGCAAGGCCATCCCCGGTGCCCTCGGAAACCTGGCGGACGCCATCCGGCAGTTCGGGGAGGATGTCCGGGAGGGCATGGCCGAGCGGGAGGCGGAGCTCCGCGAAGGACTGGGACTGGACGGGCATGAGGTCTGAGGAGATCCAGCAGCGCTTCCTCGGGCACTTCGAGCGCAACGGCCACACCGTCGTGCCGTCCGCGTCCCTGATCGCCGACGACCCGACCCTTCTGCTGGTCAACGCGGGCATGGTCCCCTTCAAGCCCTACTTCCTCGGGGAGCAGCCGGCCCCGTGGGCGCGTGCGACGAGCATCCAGAAGTGCGTCCGCACCCTGGACATCGACGAGGTCGGGAAGACGACCCGGCACGGCTCGTTCTTCCAGATGGCCGGCAACGTCAGCTTCGGCGACTACTTCAAGGAAGGCGCGATCGAGCTCGCGTACGACCTGGTCACCCGCCCCGTCGGCGACGGCGGGTTCGGGCTCGACGAGTCCAAGATCTGGCCGACGGTCTACCTCGACGACGACGAGGCGTTCGAGCTCTGGCGCAAGGTCGGGATCCCCGAGGAGCGCATCCAGCGCCTGGGCCGGTCCGAGAACTACTGGAACATGGGCGTGCCCGGTCCCGGCGGCCCGTGCTCCGAGATCAACTACGACCGCGGTCCCGACTACGGCGCCGAGGGCGGCCCCGCGGTCAACGGCGAGCGGTACCTGGAGATCTGGAACCTGGTCTTCATGCAGGAGCAGCTCGAGACGGTCCGCACGAAGATCGACTTCGACATCAGCGGTCCGCTCCCGAAGCAGTGCATCGACACCGGTATGGGCCTCGAGCGCGTCGCGGCCGTCCTGCAGGGCGTCGACAACCTCTACGAGATCGACACCAGCCGCGTCATCCTCGACAAGGCGTCTTCCCTGACCGGCGCGGTCTACGGCCGCGACCACGGCGCGGACGTGCGGATGCGCGTCGTCGCCGACCACGTCCGCACCGCGCTCATGCTCATCGGCGACGGCGTCACCCCGGCGAACGAGGGCCGTGGCTACGTGCTGCGCCGGATCGTGCGGCGCGCGATCCGCGCGATGCGCCTGCTCGGGGCGCACGACCCGGTCATCGAGCCGCTCATCACCGCGTCGATCCAGGCCATGGGCCCGCAGTACCCGGCGCTGGTGACCGACACCGAGCGGATCCAGGCGGTCGCGAAGGCGGAGGAGGCCAGCTTCCTCGAGACCATCAGCAAGGGCTCGACCATCTTCGACCAGTCGGTGCCGGAGGCGAAGGCAGCGGGCGGCGTGCTGTCCGGCTCCAAGGCGTTCCAGCTGCACGACACCTACGGCTTCCCGATCGACCTCACGCTCGAGATGGCGCAGGAGGCGGGCCTGACGGTCGACGAGGCGGGCTTTCGCAGCCTCATGCAGGAGCAGCGCGACAAGGGCAAGGCCGACAGCAAGGCCAAGAAGCTCGGCCACGTCGACGTCTCGGCCTACCGCGGGCTGCTCGACGCCGCCGGTTCGAGCGAGTTCACCGGCTACACGGAGGTCGTCTCCGAGGGGACCGTGCGCGGCCTGCTCGTCGACGGCGTCCAGGCGCAGGCGGCGGGCGAGGGCTCGGTCGTCGAGATCGTGCTCGACCGCACCCCCTTCTACGCGGAGGGCGGCGGCCAGCTCGCCGACTCCGGTCGGATCACGTTGTCGAACGGCGCCGTCGTCGAGGTCGACGACGTGCAGCGCAGCCTGCCCGAGCTCATCGTGCACCGGGCGCGGGTGGTCAGCGGAGAGCTCACCGTCGGCGCGACGGCGCAGTCCGCGGTCGACGTCGGCCGGCGGCGTGCGATCAGCCGGGCGCACACCGCGACCCACCTCGTCCACCAGGCGCTCCGCAACGCGCTGGGGGAGCAGGCGACCCAGGCCGGTTCGGAGAACCACCCGGGGCGGTTCCGGTTCGACTTCTCGAGCCCCACGGCCGTACCCGAGAGCGCCCTGCACGACGTCGAGCAGCAGATCAACGAGATCGCGCTGGCCGACCTCGAGGTGCGCGCGTTCCTCACCTCCCAGGAGGAAGCGCTGAAGATGGGCGCGATGGCGCTGTTCGGAGAGAAGTACGGCGACACGGTCCGGGTCGTCGAGGTCGGTGACTACGCCCGCGAGCTGTGCGGCGGCACCCACGCCGCGCGCTCCGGCCAGCTCGGCATGATCAGCCTGCTGAGCGAGCGGTCGATCGGCTCGGGCGTGCGCCGCGTCGAGGGCCTGGTCGGCTACGACGCCTACTCCTTCCTCGCGAAGGAGCACACCATCCTCAACAGCCTCGCGGGCCTGTTCAAGGTGCCCAGCGACGAGGTCCCCGAGCGGGTGCAGGCGGTCGTGGACAAGCTGCGCGACACCGAGAAGGAGCTCGCGCAGCTGCGGGCTGGAGCGGTGCTGCAGCGCGTGAACGAGCTCGCCAAGGCCGCGAAGGACGTGTTCGGGCTGCAGTTCGTCGGCGTCCAGGCGCCGGACGGGACGCCCGGCGACCTCGTGCGCAACCTGGCGCTCGACATCCGCGGCCGCCTCACCGGCCCGGGGGCGGTCGTGATCGCGGCCGGGGGAAACCGGGTCACGCTCGTCGCCGCGGTCAACGCCGACGGCCAGGCGCGTGGGCTGTCCGCGAACGACCTGCTCCGCGAGTCGGCCGTCCTGGTCGACGGCAAGGGCGGCGGCAAGGACGACATCGCGCAGGGCGGCGGCACCAACCCGGCCGGCATCATCGCCGCGCTCGAGGCCGCGGAGCACCTCGTCGGACGCATCGCGACGGCATAGCCCTGTTGACGATCTTCCGCATCATGAGCCCGACCCGCGGTCGGGGGCCCCGAGGTGCGGAAGGTCGCGACCGTCGCGTCGACCCGGCTGCGCGATCTTCCGCACCTCGTGCCCGACACGCCGTCGGCAGGCCTGACACGCGGAAGATCGCCGAGGTCCGGACGTGAAGGGGGTCGTCGTCGCGGTCGACGTCGGGACGGTCCGGGTCGGGGTCGCCGCGATCGACGCGCACCGGATCGTGGCCAGCCCGGTCGAGACCGTGCCCGCTCCGGGGCAGGCCCGGGTGCTCGAGATCTGCGCCGAGCGGGAGGCCGTGATGCTCGTCGTGGGGCTCCCCACGAGCCTCCGCGGTACGTCGACCAGCGCCAGTGCCGACATGGCGCGGGCGTGGGTGGCAGCTCTCGAGACCGACCTCCCGGTGGAGCTCGTCGACGAGCGGCTGACCACGGTCACGGCCGCCGCGAACCTGCGGGCCAGCGGCCGGAAGGCCGACAAGCGGCTCATCGACCAGGCCGCCGCTGTCGCCCTGCTCCAGGGCTATCTCGACCGCTACTAGGCTCAGACCCGATGAGCACCCCCAACAAGCGCCTCCCCAAGCCCGTGGGGCTCGCCGTCGTCGCCATCGTGGTCCTCGCCCTGGTGGCCGGCCTCGGTCTCGGTGCCAAGAAGGCGTACGACGCCGTCCTCGGCGCCCCCGACTACAGCGGGCTCGGCTCCGGCAGCGTGGTCGTCCAGGTCCACAGCGGCGACAGCTCGAAGACCGTCGGCCAGAGCCTGCTCGACGTGGACGTGGTCAAGAGCGTCAAGGCGTTCACCAAGGCGGCGAAGGCGAACAGCTCCTACCGCAGGCTGCAGCCGGGGTACTACCAGCTCAACCAGCGGATGGCGGCCAAGAACGCGGTCGACTGGCTCCTGGACGGCAAGCACCGCAAGCGCGGTCGCGTCACCATCCCCGAGGGCACGCCCCTGACCGGCGTCATCGACCGGCTGGTGAAGGGCACGGAGCTGAAGAAGGCCGACATCGAGGCGGCCCTTGCCAACCCGGCCGTCCTCGGCCTGCCGTCCTACGCGGGTGGCAAGGCGGAGGGCTTCCTGTTCCCGGCGACCTACGACATCGACCCGGGCAGCCAGGCCGTCGACGCCCTGCAGCAGATGACGCAGAAGTTCTCCGAGATCGCCGGCGGGCTCGACCTCACGGGCACCGCGACGAAGGTGCACATCACGCCGTACGAGGCCGTGATCGTCGCCAGTCTCATCGAGAAGGAGACGGCTCAGCCGGCGGAGCGCGCCAAGGTCGCGAGAGTCGTCTACAACCGCCTCAAGCAGGGCATGCGGTTGCAGTTCGACTCGCCGTTGCAGTACGTCCTGCCGCAGCGCAAGGGCCGGCTCAGCCTTGACGACTTGAAGCTGGACTCGCCCTACAACACCTACAAGGTCAAGGGGCTGCCGCCGACGCCGATCGACTCGCCCGGTGAGGCCGCGCTCGACGCCGCGCTGCACCCCGCGACGGGCAACTGGCTCTACTTCGTCACCATCGACAAGCAGGGGCACAGCCTGTTCACCAACGACTACCAGGCCTTCCTCACCGCGAAGGCCAAGGCCCAGCGCGAGGGCGTCTACTGAGTCATGGCCGCGCTCGTGAACTCGCCCGGGAAGCGTGCCGCGGTCCTCGGCTCGCCGATCGCGCACTCGCTCTCGCCGGCCCTGCACCGCGCGGCCTACGCGGCGCTGGGGCTGGACTGGGAGTACGACGCCATCGAGGTGCGCTCGGGGGGCCTCAAGGCCTTCCTCGGCACCCTCGACGCGTCCTGGGCGGGGCTCAGCCTGACGATGCCGCTGAAGCAGGAGGTCCTGCCGCTTCTGCACCAGCGCACCCGCCTCGTCGAGATCACCGGCGCCGCGAACACGGTCGTCCTCAAGGACGGTGAGCGACACGGCCACAACACCGACGTGGCGGGGATGGTCGCCGCCCTGCGCGAGGCAGGCGTCGAGCGGGTCGAGCGGGCGGCGCTGATCGGGGCGGGCGCCACCGCGGCGAGCGCCGTCGTGGCGCTGCACGACCTCGGCTGCCACCAGGTGCGGGTGCTCGCCCGGTCGCGGGAGCGGGCCCGGGCCCTCGAGCCGGTCGCGCAGGCGACGGGCGTGACCCTCCGGTACGGCGAGCTGCACCCGCTCGAGCTCGAGGACCGCTGGCCGCAGCTGGTGATCAGCACCGTCCCCGGTCTCGAGAACTTCCCCAGTGACCCTGCCGACGACGTACCTCTCCTCGACGTCGTGTACGCGCCCTGGCCCACGCCGCTGGCTGCCGCCTACCTGGCCGCAGGAGCCACCGTCGTCGGCGGCGCGCAGATGCTGCTGCACCAGGCAGCGGCGCAGGTGGAGCTCATGACCGGCCACCCTGCACCGCTCGAGGCGATGCGCTCGGCTCTCGGCTGACGCTCAAGCGCAACGGCCGCTGTGTCACTCAAGCGCGAGGCGCTTCGCGCCGAAGGGATGACAGAGGGCGCGTGGGCACGCGCCTTAGGGCATCGAGAGGTGGCGTCACATGTCTGAGCTGCACGCGGGAAGCCGGTCGTCCCGGCTGGACTCGGCCATTCACGGCCTGCTGTCGCAGACCCCGGAGATCGAGGCGGCCGCGGTCGTCTCCTTCGACGGCCTGCCGATGGCGTCCGCGCTGCCGCAGAGCATGGACGAGGACCGCGTGGCCGCCATGAGCGCCGCCCTGCTGTCGCTCGGTGAGCGCGCCGCCCAGGGCCTCGGCCGGGGTGAGCTGTCGCAGGTCTACATCGAGGGCGACTCCGGCACGGTCTTCCTGGTCTCCGCCGACGACGAGGCCGTCCTGGTCGCCGTTGCCGCCAAGGGCGCCAAGGTCGGCATGATGCTGTACGAGGTCCGCCGGACCGCCGCCACCGTCGCCGAGGTGCTCCGCGCCGACGACGTCGAGCCGGCCCCGGTCGCCGAGGTGCCCGCCCAGCCCGCCGCCGACACACCCACCGAGCCGGTCCTGTCGGCCGTCCCGTCGCTGCCGGCCGAGCCGGCCGTCGCCGAGGCCCCCGCCTGGAGCTCCTACGCACCGAGCGGCACCGTGCTGCCCGGCGACAACCCGAACTGGTCCTGATCGCCCGAGCTCGCCCCCACTGACGAGAGAAGACGATGAGGCTAGAGGGAACGCTCGACGCGTTCAGCCTCCCGGACATCTTCCAGCTGCTCAGCTACACGAAGAAGACCGGGACGCTGCACCTGCGTCGTGACAACGAGCACGGCGTCGTGCATCTGCGCGACGGCTCCGTGACCGGCGGCCGCGGCGACGCGACCAGCCAGGCACTGGGTCGCCGCATGGTCGGCTGCGGCCTGGTCTCCGACCAGGCGCTCGCCGACGCCGTCGAGCTCCTGCTCGACAACCCCGGTGAGGGGCTCGGCAAGACGCTGCTCGACCAGGGCAGCCTGCGGGCCGAGGAGGCCAAGCGGCTCGCCAGTGAGCAGGCCACCGACGCCGTCTTCGAGCTGCTGCGCTGGGAGGCCGGCGAGTTCGCGTTCGTCGTCGACGAGTCCGACCCGGACGACGTCGGCGCCAGCATCGAGGTCGAGGAGATCGTGGCCGAGGGCCGCCGCCGCCTCGAGACCTGGGGCTCGCTGTCCACGAAGGTCCCGTCGGTCGACGCCCCGGTCAGCATGGCCGCCGCTCCCGACGGCGACGCCGCCCTCTCCAAGGAGGAGTGGACCCTGCTGTCGCTCGTCGACGGTCGCCGCACCGTCCGTGACCTCGTCACGCTGTCGGGCACGGGGGAGTACGTCATCGTCTCCGCCCTCGCCGCGCTCGCGGACCGTGGCCTCGTGCACGTCGACGACAAGCCCTCGGGACTCGACCCCGTCCTGCAGCGCCAGCAGCTGCTCGCCGCCCTCGAGGGCCGTGAGGTCCCGAAGTCGGCCGAGCCCCCTGCGCCGCTCGCGAAGGCCGACCCCGAGCCGGAGCGGGCCGCCGCGCGCAAGCCGGTCATCCCGGAGCGCCCGGAGCCCTTCACCCCCGAGCGCCAACCCGACTTCGCCGAGGAGCCGATCCCGGCCATCGCGCGGATGCCCCAGCAGGCCAGCGCCCCGACCCCCGTCGGTGCCAGCGCCTCGCTGGACAGCTCGGTCGGCTCGGTCGAGGGCGCCCACGCCCTCAAGCCCGAGACGTCCCCTGCGCCCGCGCCGACACCTGGCCAGTCCGGCCTCATCGATCGTGACCCGTCCGTGAACAAGAGCCTGCTGCTGCGGCTCATCGCCGGTGTGAGGGGGTTGTAGTGAGCACCCGTACACCAGGTCGTCGCAAGCACGGCGGCACGGCAGTGAAGATCGTCGTCACGGGACCGTTCTCCGCAGGCAAGACCACGTTGATCCGCACGATCAGCGAGATCACGGTCCTGTCGACCGAGAAGGACATCACCGACTCGACCCGGTCCCGCAAGGCCGAGACGACGGTCGCGATGGACTTCGGTCGCATCACCATCGACCGCGACCTCGTGCTGTACCTGTTCGGCACGCCCGGTCAGGACCGCTTCGACTTCATGTGGGAGATCCTGGGCGAGGGCATGCTCGGGTCCATCCTGCTCATCGACAGCTCCCGCGAGGACTCGCTCGAGGAGGCCGTCGGCATCCTCGCTGCGTTCCGCAAGATGGCCCGCGTCCCCTTCGTCGTCGCCCTCAACCGCTCCGCGGGTGTGTCGCCGGCCGACGAGGAGAACGTGCGCTCCATGCTCGGCCTCGACGAGGACGTCGCCGTCGTGCCGTGCGACGCCACCGACCGCGAGTCGGTCAAGTCGGTCCTGCTGGCGCTGCTCTACTCGGTCGTCGACTCCCTCGACGCGCCGGCCGCTGAAGCCGCCAGCGTCTAGGAACAGGTCTGACCATGTGGCCCTTCCGGCGCCGCCACACCTCGCGCCACGCCCTCGGGGCTGCCGTCACGGCGATCCCGTCTGCGCGCGTGCAGGAGGCGCCGGCACCAGCCGTCGTCGTGCCGCCGCCCCCTCCCGTGGTCGAGGCGCCGGTCGCCGTGCGCGAGACCCCTGTCTCGGTGGTCGAGGCGCCGGCTCCGGTCCAGACCCGGGCGCCCGTCGAGCCCCCGCCTGCGCCGGTGCGCGTCCGTGGGCCGCGGGTGGAGCTCGGGTTCCGGGACGGTTCGACGGCAGCTCTTGCGCCGGGGTCGGAGCAGGCTAAGGCGCTGACGGACATCGCGTCGGTCCTGACCCAGCGCGACTGAGTGGACCTTCCTCAAGAGGCTGGCCGCACCGCGTCGACGAACTGCTGGAACCCGGACGCCCAGGTGAAGCTCTGGGCCGTCGTCGCGGCCGCCTCGGCGAGCTCATGTCGGAGCCCAGCGTCAGTGAGCAGGGCAGAGAGCGCGGTCGCGAGCGCCGTTGCGTCGTGAGCCGGGACGACGAGTGCGGTCGTGCGGTCCCAGCAGTAGTCCGAGACTCCGATGTCCGTGCTGACCACGGCGGTGCCGCACGCCATCGCTTCGAGGGGTGGCAGGGGAAAGCTCTCGTGCCAGGACGGGTTCACAACGACGTCGGCATCGCGGTAGAGATCTGCGAGCTGCTCGTGGGTCACGAAGCCGAGCTCGGTGACGCTCCCCCACGCCGTCTCCTGACGTGGTCTCGTCTTGTCACCGAACAGCAGCAGGTCGAAGGCAGGAGCGGTGCGAGCCGCCAGCTCGCACGCGTCGAGGAGATCCTGGGTTCCTTTCCAGGAGACGTCCCAGCGTCCCAAGGACACCACGCGCGCCCGGTCACGCCTCTCCCGCGCACCGGTCGCAGGGTGGAACACGTCGTGGTTGACGCCCGGGAAGACCAGACGCAGTCGGGCATCGTCGGCTCCCAGCCCGCGGGCCTGCTCGGCGAGCCAGGAGCTGTTGACCAGGACAGGGCCCATGCCCCCGAAGCACAGCCTGTCTGAGGCCGCCTTGGCGCGGTTGGAGCCGAACCAGAGGCTCTCGAGGTGTTGGCAGTACCGGGTCCACGGTCTCGAACCGTCGGCGAACCACGGTGGGAAGCCGGCGACCGGCGTCCCGGTGGCGCCACGGAGGACGCGCCGCGCCGCAGCCTGTTGCGCCCGCATCAGCTCAGGTTCGTAGTGGCCCGGACCAGACCCGCGCCACAGGGCCTTGAGGGCCAGCGAGGGCCCGGCAGCCGGCTGGACGATGCGGACCCGCTCATCCACCGCGTCCGCCAGCGGCCCACCAAAGGGCGTGTACAGGGTGACCGCACCCAGCTCGTGGCTCCACCGGTTGGCCCACTCGACGAGCGTCCGCACGCCGCCTGACCCGCCGAGACCGGGAACGGTCATCAGCAGCTCCTCGCTCACCAGCTCGCCAGGATGCGCTTCGCGGCGTT
>JAODNF010000095.1 GCA_025464915.1 Frankiales bacterium
TGGTCGTGGGCTTGGCGCCGTTGCGGCCGTAGAGGTCGAGGTCAGCGGCGCAGGACAGCAGGCCGCAGGACGGGCCGGTCATGGTCAGGGCGACCGTCTTGCCGGCCGCGGGGACGGCGATCTTGTAGTACTTCCACGACCCGACCGCGCCGTTGGTGTCGCTCTTCGCGACCCCGCTGGTGAGGTTGGGCGTGCCCGGGTCCGGGTCGCCGCCGCCCGCGACGGTGACCGTCACGGTGCCGGTCTTGGTCGCGGTCGCGCCGCCGTTGTCGGTGACGGTCAGGGTGACCGTGTGGGTCCCCGACGCGGAGTAGGTGTGCGACACCGGCGTACCGCTGCCGGTCGTGCCGTCACCGAAGGCCCACGACCGCGACGCGATCGTGCCGTCGCTGTCGGTCGAGGTGTCGGTGAAGGTCGCCGTCGCCCCCGCGACCGAGGACGTGAACGACGCGACCGGAGCGGCGTTGCCCGGCGTGCCACCGGCCGTGATGCCGCCGACGTAGAGCAGCTTGTTCGGCGTGCCCGAACCGGGGCTCTTCACGACACCCGGGGTCGACTGGCTGACGAGGAAGGACGCGACCTGCGCCGGCGTGGCCGACGGGTTGACCTGCAGGTAGAGGGCCGCGGCGCCCGTCACGTGCGGAGCCGACATGGAGGTGCCGTCGTCGGACTGGGTCGCCGTGCTGGAGGTGTACCAGTCGCTGACGACCCCGACACCGGGGGCGAACAGGTCGACGCAGGTGCCCGTGTTGGCCCAGACCGGCTTGGTGTCGGTGTTGTCCGTCGCCGACACCGTGATGGCGTTGGGCACGTCGGCGGGGCTCGTGCTGCAGGCGTCCTGCGCGTAGAGGCCGTTGCCGTAGCCGTTGCCCGCGGCGACCGCGACCGTCACGCCCGAGTTGATGAGGCCGTTGACCGCGGCGTCGATCGCGGAGTCCGTGCCCAGGCTGGAGCCGAGGCTCATGTTGGCAACGGCCGGGTGGACCGAGTGGCCGGCGACCCAGTCGATGCCGGCGACGATCCCGGCGCTCGAGCCGGAGCCGTCGCAGCCGAGGACCCGGACGGCCACGATCTGCACGTCCTTCGCGACGCCGTGCACGGTGCCGCCGATGGTGCCGGCCGTGTGGGTGCCGTGGCCGGCGCAGTCGACGCCGTTCTGGCCGTCACCCACGCTGTCGTAGCCGATGGAGGCCCGACCGCCGAAGTCGGTGTGGTTCGGCGTGATGCCGGTGTCGATGTCGTAGGCGTGCACTCCGAGACCGGTCGCACCGTAGGTGTAGCTGCCGTCCTGACCGGTCCGCTGGTCGATGCGGTCGAGGTCGTACTGGGCGCCCGTCTGCACGGCGTCCGTGGTCACGAGCTGGTCGGGAGTGACCGCGGCGACCAGCGGGTCGGCGGCCAGCGCCTGGGCAGCGGCCCTCGGCAGGGTGACCGAGAAGCCCTGCAGGGCGTGGGTGTAGGTGAAGCCGACCGTGCCGCCGTACCGGCTCGTCAGGGCGGTTGCCAGGGACGCGACCGGAGCCGCCGTCGGGGCGAGCCGCACGACGAAGGTGCTGGCAGGCGAGGAGTCGGTCGCTGCGAGAGCGGGTCCGGCCGTCAGGGTGGCGGCGCCGAGAGCGGCGAAACCGGCGAGGAGCGCGCGAGTGCGCACGGGCAGTACCTCCAGGAGGGGGTGGACGTCGTGCTCTGTCTCCTGAACAACGGCTGTACGGCATCAACCTCGCGAGGGGTTAGCCGAACGTCACCAGGAGATCCTCCGGACGCAACGGCTTGCTCAGCACCGTTTCCATCCCAGCCTCCCTGCATGCCGCAAGGTCTTCGGGAAGCGTGGTCCCCGTGAGGCCGACGAGCCTTGCCTCGACGCCGGCGTTGCGCATCGACCGTGCGGTCGCGGGGCCGTCCATGCCGGGCATCACGTGGTCGAGAAGGACCACGTCGTAGTCCCCGATGAGGGCCTGCCCCAGGGCTTCCTCGCCGGACGCTGCCGCGTCGGCGGTGGCACCGAGCATCTGCAGCAGGCCGACCGCCACCATCCGGTTCACGTCGCCGTCGTCGACGACCAGCACCCGCAGGCCGTTGAGGTCGTCGGGGCCCTCGTGCGTGTCGAGCGGCAGCGGCAGGGAGACGGTGAACGTCGTGCCGGCGCCGAGCGCGCTGGTCACCTCGATGGTGCCGCCCATCAGCGTCACCAGCTCCTTGCAGATGACCAGTCCCAGTCCGGTGCCGCCGTGCTTGTTGCCGCCGCGCCCTGCTGGAAGGCCTGGAACAGCCTCGGCAGGTCGTCGTCGGCGATCCCCTCACCGGTGTCCGCGATCGTCAGGACCAGCCGGTCGTCGTAGGACGCAGTGATCGTCACCCCACCGCGGACCGTGAACTTGAGGGCGTTGCCGACGAGGTTGACGAGGACCTGCCGCAACCGGCCGGGATCGCCGAGAAGGACGGGGATCTCGCCGTCGACCCGCACCGCGAGGTCGAGACCGCGGATGGTGGCCAGCGACGTCAGGACCTCCGCGACGTCCTCGACGAGCTCCTCGGCCCTGAAGGCCCTGCTGCTCAGGGCCACATGGCCGGCCTCGCCCTTGGACAGGTCGAGGACGTCGTCGAGCAGCGCGAGCAGGGTCTCGGCGGACCGGTGTGCCAGCGTCGCTTGCGCCTTCTGCTCCGGTGCCAGGTCGGTCGCGAGCAGGAGGTCGAGCATGCCGAGGACGCCGTTCATCGGCGTCCGGATCTCGTGCGACACCTCGGCGAGGAACACCGACTTCGCCCTGGACGCCTCGTCGGCCCGGCGGGCGAGGCGACGGCGCTCGAGCAGGGCCATCACCTGCGCCGCGAGGTCGTCCAGCGCGTCGCGCTGCGCGTCGGTCAGCGTCCGCGGCTCGTTGTCGAAGACGCACAGCGTGCCCAGGACGTACCCGTCGTCCGAGACCAGCGGCGCAGCAGCGTAGAACCGCACGTCGTTGACCGTGCCGTCGACGACCGGGTTGGTGACGAAGCGCGGGTCGAGCAACGCGTTCGGGACGTACTGGCGGCGCTTCTCGACGAGCACGACCTGGCACATCGACTCCGCCAGCGGGCCCCTCTGACCCTCGAAGCCGGTGGTCACGTAGTTGCACTGCATGGTGTCGTCGAGCACGTTGATGGTGGCCTTGGGGACGCCCGTGACCGTGGCCGCGATGCGCAGGATGGCCTGCAGCTCGGGCTCCGCTGGGATGTCCGGTAGGTCGTAGCGGCGCAGCGCCTCGAGCCGGCCCACCTCACTGGTCACGACCAGCCACCCTAGGCACGCGACAGCGAGGCGGGCGACAGCTCGGCCACGGAGGCGTGTCCCGAGAGCCCCAGCTGCAGGTCGAGGTCGGCGAGGAAGGCGCGCAGCACGTGCTCGACGCCTGCCTGGCCCGCCAGGCCGAGCCCGTAGACCCAGGGCCGTGCGAGGAGCACGGCACGTGCGCCGAGAGCCAGCGCCTTGACCGCATCGGCACCGGTGCGGATGCCGGAGTCGAACAGCACGGGCAGGTCGCCGGCCGCCTCGACCAGTGCCGGCAGCGCGTCGAGCGCACCGATGGCGCCGTCGACCTGGCGGCCGCCGTGGTTGCTGCAGATGACGCCCTGCACGCCCGACTCGGCCGCGAGTCGCACGTCGTCGGGGTGCTGCACGCCCTTGAGGACGATCGGCAGGGTGGTGACGGAGCGCAGCCACTCCAGGTCCTTCCACGTCAGCGTCGGGTTGTTGAACATCCCGAGGAAGTGCAGGACCGCGGCGTTCGGGTCTTCCTCCGGCGTCTTCTCCAGGCCGGCGCGGAACGCAGGGTCGCTCGTGTAGTTGGCGATGCCCTCGCCCTGCAGGAACGGCAGGTACGCCGTGTCGAGGTCACGCGGTCGCCAGCCGAGCTGCCAGGTGTCGAGGGTGACGACGAGGGCGCGGTAGCCGGCCTTCTCGGCACGCGCGACCAGGG
>JAODNF010000102.1 GCA_025464915.1 Frankiales bacterium
CGACCTCCTCGCCCTTCCGAGCGGCCTGTGCGCGGCGCACGATGGACATGACGCCCGCGATCTGCTGCGGACCCATCACGGCGATCTTCGCGGTCGGCCACAGGAAGACGAACCGGGTGCCGAACCCGCGGCCGCCCATCCCGTAGTTGCCGGCGCCGTAGGAGCTCCCCAGGATCACCGTCACGTGCGGCACCGAGCTGTTGCACAGCGCGTTGATCATCTGGCTGCCCCACTTGACCATGCCGGCCTGCTCGTAGTCCTTGCCGACCATGTAGCCCGTGATGTTCTGCAGGAACACCAGGGGGGTGGAGGTCTTGTTGCACAGCTCGATGAACTGCCGCGCCTTCTGCGAGGACTCGGGGAACAGCGGCCCGTTGTTGCCCAGGATGCCGACGGCGAAGCCGTGGACCTGTGCCCACCCGCAGACCAGCGTCGTGCCGTACCTCTCCTTGAACTCCTCGAACTCCGACCCGTCGACGACGCGCCCGATCACCTCGCGGACGTCGACGGGCTGCCGCAGGTCCTGCGCCATCAGGCCGAGCAGGTCCTCGGGGTCCAGCTCGGGCTCCGTACCCGGGCCCACCGGACCCGGCCCCTCCTTGCGCCAGTGCAGGTGCGTGACGACGTCGCGGCACTGCCGGATCGCGTCGAGCTCGTCCTCCGCCAGGTAGTCGGCCAGACCGCTGACCGAGGCGTGCATCTCGGCACCGCCGAGCTCCTCGTCCGACGACTCCTCGCCGGTCGCGACCTTCACCAGCGGCGGACCGCCGAGGAACACCTTGGCGTTGTCCTTCACCAGGATCGTGTACTCCGACAGGCCCGGCATGTAGGCGCCACCGGCGGTCGACGAGCCGAACACGATCGCGACGGTGGGGATGCCCGCACCGGACAACGACGTCGTCTCGTAGAAGAAGCCCCCGGAGCCCGCGAAGTGGAACGTCGCGCCGCGCAGGATCTCCGAGATGTCGCTGCCGCGGGGGCGCAGGTCGCCGCCGGCGGACTCGATCAGCTGCACGTACGGCAGCCGGTTCTGGCGCGCGATCTGCAGGGCCCGGTCGATCTTGGGGATCGACGTCTGCGTGAGGGCACCGCCGAGGACGGTCGGGTCGTGACCGAAGATCACGCACTCCGTACCGCTGATCGTGCCGATGCCGACGATGGCCCCGCCACCGACCGGGTAGTCGGTGTAGAAGCCGGCAAGGGCGCCGATCTCGAGGAACGGGGTGTCCGGGTCGATGAGCGCGGCGACCCGTTCGCGCACGGTCAGCTTGCCTGCGGCCTTGTGCCGCGCGACGCCCTTCTCGCTGCCGCCCTGTCCGGCCAGGTGCAGCTGCTCGTTCAGCGCCTCGATAAGCGCCACCATGTCCGTGCGGTTCTGCTGGAAGGACTCCGAGTGACGGTCGACCGCCGTCCCGAGGACGGTCACGAGAGCGGCTTCCGGCCGGTGCCCGCGGGGCCTGCGTACGCCTGTGCGATCGAGGCCCACTGGGCTGCGGTGTCCCCCTCGACCGACAGCGACAGGTCGTCGAGGTGCCGGCGCTGCGTGACGAGCAGCGCGAAGTCGAGAGCGGTGCCCGTGATCCGGTCGGGCGCGTCCGGAGGCCCCCACTCCCCCGCGCCGGGCCCGGTGAGGGCGACGTGCACCGGAGCATCCGGGTTGTCGACGCCGTGGACCAGGTAGGCGTACGGGCGAGCCTGCACGCCGATGTGGCAGACGTGCCGAAGCCGGTCGCTGGTCACGGGTGCGAGCCCGAGGGCGTCGGACACGTCCTGGCCGTGCGCCCAAGTCTCCATCAGCCGCGCGCTCGCGAACGAGGTCAGGCTCATCGGCGGCCCGTACCAGGGGACCCGGGCGCCGGGGTCCGCCTTCTCGGTCGCCGCCACGAGCGCGGCCCGGCCGCGACGCCAGTCGGCGAGGAGCTCGCCGCCGGTGTTGTCCCGGCCGTACTGGACGTCCGCACCCGGCTGCACGTGGCCGCCGAGCAGCGCCTTCAGGTGCACGTCGAAGGCCGCGGCGTCGGTCAGCGCGAGGACGGCGGTGCCGTCGAAGTAGTGCAGGTGCGCGATGCAGTCGGCGACGTCCCAGCCCTCGGCCGGTGTCGGCGTGCGCCACTGCTCCTCGGTCAGTCCGCAGACGCGCGCGTCGAGCGCGGCGTGCTCGTCCTGCAGGTCGCGCAGCAGCGAGCTGAGGTCTGGCTTCATCCGGGTGTGACCCTCCGCGTGTCGGCTGCGTCACATCCTGCCCGACGGCTACTCGCCGGTAGCGCAGGGCCAGGAGGTTGCTCGGTCGGGGTACGGGCAGAGTCCTGGCATGCCCAGTGACCCGCGGTCCGAGAAAGACAGCTGATCTGGGGTGGGGGGCAGCAACGACCTCGCGGACTTCGGCCTGGGGGACGTCGTTCGGCTGGGCAGCCGGCTGCGCGTCCTGGCTCCTGCCAGCACGGACGTCGCCGACTTCGCGACGCGCCTCTGCTCGACGCTGCACGAGACCTTCGTGCAGGACGACGGTGGCCGGCAGGCCGTGCTGGTCAGGCTCTACCTGACGCAACCCGCCGGCGCACTGCCGCCGTTCGAGCGGGCGTTCGCGGGAGCCCTTGCCGACGATGTCCGCTGCCTCACCCTGCTGGGGACCTGCGGCGACAGACCGGAGTGGAACGACCGCCACCGATCCGCGGGCCATCTCGTCATCCCGCTGCATGACGCCCGGCGCATCGCCGAGTTGCCGATGATCGCCGCGCTGCTCGGGCAGATGGGAGTCGATCTCGGTCACCTGGTCGCTCCCGACGGATTGATGCTCGACCCTGCCGAGCACCGCTTCGGCGTCTTTCACGTCGAGGAGGCGCAGGGCAGTCCTCTCATACCGGCACAGGCCTTCGTCGAGGAGCACAGGATCCGCTCCGTTCTCGGCTTCGGCGGCGTCCTTCCGGACGGCGAGATCTACGCGGTCGTCGTCTTCAGCAAGGTGGCGGTGCGGCGTGAGCTCGCCGAGCTGCTCGAGACGCTCTCTCCTGGCATCACCCTGGCCCTGACCGAGATGCTCGAGCTCCCGGTCTTCCCGGAGCGGGCACGCGTCAGGGAGGTCCCCGAGTCCGAGCGCGGCAGGGCGAGGGAGGGACTGATGCGAGGGCTGCTGGAAGTCCACGAGCGGGTCGCGGCGCTCGAGTCCGACCGCGCGCGAGTGGCGCTCGCGGAGGCGCGGCGCGAGGCCGAGCGCTCGACCGGCCTGGCCCGGACTCTTCAGGCCAGCCTGCTCCCGCACGAGCTGCCGAAGATCAGCGGACTCAAGTCGGCTGCCTACTTCCAGCCGGCCGGCGACGGCAGCGAGGTCGGCGGTGACTTCTACGACCTGTTCCCCGTCCGCCGCGGCACGTGGGGCGTGGCCCTCGGCGACATCAGTGGCAAGGGCGTGGGCGCCGCGTCGCTGACTGGGCTGGCGCGGCACACCATCCGCGCAGCAGCGCTGCGTGCCCGCAGCACGGTCGAGGTCCTGCGGGTTCTGAACGAAGCGGTCTACCGGCAGGAGATCGCCGAGGAGCGCTACCTCACCGTCGCCTTCGCCTTCCTGGTGCGTCGTGGGCCGGTGCTCGAGGTCGACCTCTGCCTGGGTGGCCACGAGCCGCCCCTCCTGGTGCGCCCCGGGCAGTCGGCGGTCGAGGTGGGCAGCACCGGCCAGCCACTCGGGCTGTTCGCCAACGCCGAGGTCACGTCGTCGCGGTTCGAGATGTTCCGCGGGCACTCCCTCGTGCTGTTCACCGATGGCGTGACCGAGTCACGGCGCGACCGCGAGTTCTACGGGTCCGATCGGGTCGAGGCGACGCTGTCCGCGCTCAGCGACCGGCCGATCGCCGAGATCGTGAGCGGCCTGGCCTCGGCGGTGTCGTCCTTCCAGGGCCCCAGCGCCTCCGACGACGTCGCCATCCTGGGGCTCCAGACCTCACGGTGAGGCCGCGGCCCTCCTGCGGTCGACGAGGTCGATGACGCGGGTGAGAAGCACCTCGGGATCGGTGCCCTTCTCGACGAACGCGTCGGCCCCGGCGCGCCGAGCCTGGGTGTCGTCGGCGTACGGGGCCGAGCTGAACACCACCACCACCGCGTCCGGCCCGGCGAGCTGCAGCGACGGGATGAGGGCCAGACCGTCGGCGCCGCGCAGGTCCGCGTCCAGGACGATCCCGTCCGGCGGCAACCGGTGTGCCGAGGCCAGCGCCGAGGGTCCGTCGGCAGCGGTGTCGATCCCGTCGATCCCCGGGTGGTCGTTCCCGAGCAGCTCGAACAGCCTGCGCAGGCTCGGGTCGTCGTCCACGACGAGCAGTCGTACCGGCACGAGCGCCTCCCACGGTGTCTGGCTCTGCATCCTGACGGCCGGACGGCTGTCCGGACATGGCCAGAAATGGCGGCACACGCACCGCCCACCTCGTCCGCTTCCGACCCTCCCTGACCGGTTTCCCGCACCTGTCCGGGTAGCCAGCGAGTGGCCCGAAACGCCCACCTGGAGGTGACCCCACCTGCGTCTACGGAGCTGCTCGAGGGCTAGCGCCGCCGGGGAACCTTGCGTGGACCGACGGGCTCGCCGAGCAGGGTCTGCAGGCCGGGCAGCACGACGTCGAGCGGACGACTCGTCCGGAAGACGACGATCGACTGCTCCTCGTGGGCCGGGCGGGACAGGGCGGTGAGCGCTTCGTCGAGGCCGACGGTGAGGTCCTTCTCGGGAGTCGAGGTGCGCCCTCGCATCCAGTCGCGCAGGACGTGGTTGTGCACGGTCACCCAGGCGCTCGCGAGCAGCTCGGCGGCGAGAGCCTCGCCGGTGACCTCGGCCAGGAAGAACCGGCCGAGGACGCGCTGGTAGCGCGACATCATGGCCAGCTCGCGGTCCCGCAGGGCGGGCACGGTGGACGTCAGGCGGTAGCGGTGCACGGCGAGGTCGCCCTCGGCCAGGAACTGCCGGATCACGAACAGCGCCGCGTCCAAGGCGCGGGCCTGCGGGTCGCCGACACCCGACTCGAGCCGCTCCTGCATGCCCGCGAGCAGCCGGGTGTGGTCGGGGAAGACGACCTCGTCCTTGCTCTTGAAGGCGCGGAAGAACGTCGTGCGACCGACCCCGGCGCGCGCGGCGATGGAGTCGACGGTAGTCGCGTCGTACCCCTCCGTCTCGAAGAGCTCGAAGGCGGCGGCCACCAGCTGGGCGCGTGCTGTGGGCAAGGCCACTCCTCGCAGTGCAGACAACCCTGACGGTACTCCGTACCGTTCTACAGGTACTCAGTACCACACCTTGGGGGGACCTTTCCAATGACCACGCCGCGCACCCAGAACGCCGACGTCTCGGCGCCGCTCGACATGCTGCTGACGCAGGGCTCGCTGGGCATGAGGTCCCGCGCCGTCCCGTTCCGCTCGACGATCGCCTTCGGCACCGCGCTCGCGAAGCGCCCCCGTCGGGTCGCCGCCCGCGCCGGCACGCTGACCGCCGAGCTCGGCCGCATCGCCGTCGGCGGCTCGAAGGTCGCGCCGTCCAGCCGGGACAAGCGCTTCGCCGACCCCGCCTGGAGCGAGAACCCCGCTCTCCGCCGCATCGTGCAGACCTACCTCGCCGCCGCGGCGTGTGCCGAGGGCCTTGCGCAGGACGTGCCCATGGAGTGGCAGGACGCGGAGCGCGTGCGGTTCGCGGTCTCCGGCATCGTCGAGGCGCTCGCCCCCAGCAACAACCCGCTGACCAGCCCGCTGGCCTGGAAGGCGGCCATCGACACCGGCGGCCTCAGCATCGCCCGCGGCCTGCGCAACGCCGTCAGCGACCTGGCCACCGCGCCGCGCATCCCCAAGATGGTCGACACCTCCAGCTTCACCCTCGGCGAGAACCTCGGCGCCTCCGAAGGCGCGGTCGTGCTGCGGACGCCGGTCTTCGAGCTCATCCAGTACACGCCGAAGACGGAGACCGTCCGCACCGAGCCGCTGCTCGTCGTGCCGCCGAGCATCAACAAGTACTACGTGCTCGACCTCTCCCCCGACCGCAGCATGATCCGGCACCTGGTCGAGTCCGGGCAGCAGGTCTTCGTGATGTCGTGGCGCAACCCGGACGCCCGGCACAGCAAGTGGGGCGTCGACGTCTACGTGCAGTCGATCCTCGACGCGATGGCTGCGGTCCGCACGATCACGGACACGACGAGCACCCACCTGATGGCTGCCTGCTCCGGCGGCATCCTGGCCTCGATGACGTCGTCGTACCTGGAGCAGACCGGCCGGATCGACGAGCTCGCCAGCCTCACCCTCCTCGTCACCGTCCTCGACCAGAGCAGGGGCGGTACGACGAGCGCGTTCGTCGACGAGAGCGTGGCCGCTGCGGCCGTCGCCGCGTCCCGTCGCAAGGGCTACCTCGACGGCAAGCAGCTCGCCGAGATCTTCGCCTGGCTCCGCCCTAACGACCTGGTGTGGAACTACGTCGTCAGCAACTGGCTGCAGGGCAAGCAGCCCCCGGCGTTCGACATCCTCGCCTGGAACGCGGACACGACCCGGATGGCCGCGCGCCTGCACGCCGACTTCCTCAGCATCGCGATGAGCAACGGGCTGACGCGTCCCGGCGGCACGACCGTGCTCGGCAACGAGGTCGACCTGCAGAAGGTCACCGTCGACAGCTACGTCGTCGCCGGTGTCGCCGACCACCTGTGCCGCTGGCAGAACTGCTACCAGAGCACCCAGATGCTCGGCGGCAGCTCCCGCTTCATCCTCTCGACGAACGGTCACATCGCCGCCCTGGTCAACCCGCCGGGCAACCCCAAGAGCTCCTACCTCGCGCAGGACGACGCGGTGAAGCCGTCCACGTCGGCCGAGGAGTGGCAGGCCGGCGCGGAGCAGAAGCAGGGCTCCTGGTGGCCCGACTACGTCGCCTGGCTCACGGAGCGCTCCGGCGAGCAGAAGGGAGCGCCGGCCGAGCTCGGCTCCGAGGTGCACAAGGTCCTCGAGGCGGCCCCGGGCAGCTACGTTCTGGACGCATGACCCTCGTCGTCGCCGTCCCGGAGCAGTCGAGCACGGTCAGGATCGGTCGTACGACGCTGCGGGTCGTCGTCCGTCCCGGCACGGGCACCGGTCCGCCGCTGCTGCTGTGCAACGGCATCGGGGCCCAGCAGGAGGTGCTCAAGCCCTTCGTCGACGCCCTGGACCCGCAGATCACCGCGGTCCGCTTCGACGTGCCCGGCGTCGGCGCGTCGCCGCTGCCTGCCCTGCCGCGCACCTACCACCAGCTCGCGCTGCTGGCGCGGCGGATGATGGACCGGCTGGGCTACCAGGCCTTCGACGTCCTCGGCATCTCCTGGGGGGGTGGGCTCGCTCAGCAGATCGCCTTCCAGCACCGGCGTCGGTGCCGGCGGCTCGTCCTGTGCGCGACCGCGACGGGCTGGATGATGGTGCCCGGCAAGCCGCAGGTGCTCAGGCACATGGTGACGCCGGCCCGCTACCGCGACCGCGACTACGTGCGGAACGTCGCCGGGACCATCTACGGCGGCCAGATGCGCACCCAGCCCGACCAGGCCCGTGCCCTGCTCGTCGAGGGCGATCGCCCGCCGTCGTACCGCGCCTACGCCTACCAGCTCCTCGCCGCGGCCGGCTGGACCAGCCTGCCGTGGCTGCCGATGATCCGGCAGCAGACGCTGATCGTGCACGGCACCGACGACCCGGTGGTGCCGCTGGCGAACGCGCGCATTCTGGCGGCACTGCTGCCGCACGCCCGGCTGCACACCTACGACGACGGGCACCTCGGTCTCGTGACGCGTGCCGAGGAGCTCGCACCGGTCGTCTCGGCGTTCCTGCTCAAGCCCTGAGAGCGGTCAGGACCTCCGCCCCGAACTGGGTGATGGCGACCGTGTGCTCGCTGTGCGCCGTGCGGGCGCCCGTCGCGCTTCTCAGCGTCCAGCCGTCGGCGTCCGTGACGAGCTTCGAGGTGTCGGCCATGACCCACGGCTCGAGGGCGAGCAGCATGCCGGGCTGCAGCTTCGCGCCCTGACCGGGCCGGCCGTCGTTCGCGACGTGCGGGTCCTGGTGCATCGTCGTGCCGACGCCATGACCGCCGAACTCGGTGTTGACCCGGTAACCGGCGCCTCGCAGCACCGAGCCGATGGCGTAGGAGATGTCGCCGACCCGGGCGCCGGGGCGCACGGCGCCGATGCCCGCCGCCAGCGCGCGCTCCGTGATGGCGATCATCGCGGTGTCCTTCGGCGACCGCACCGCTCCGACGACGAAGCTGATCGCCGAGTCCGCCACCACTCCCCCGAGCGAGACCGCGAGGTCGAGCGACACCAGGTCGCCGTCCGCGACCACGTAGTCGTGCGGCAGCCCGTGCAGCACGGCGTCGTTGACCGACGTGCAGATGTAGTGGCCGAACGGGCCCCGGCCGAAGGAGGGGGCGTAGTCCACGTAGCAGGACTCGGCGCCTGCCTCGACGATCGCCTCCCTTGTCCAGGCGTCGATGTCGAGCAGGTTCGTGCCCACCTCCACCCGGGTGCGCAGCGACGCCAGGATGTCCGCGACGAGCGCCCCCGAGTCACGGGCGCGCGCGAGCTCCGGCGTGCTCATCACCTGGATCATGGGAGGCAACTCTAGAGCGATCGGCCCGGCGTCAGGGCAGCAGCGACAGGCCGCCGTCGAGGACGAGGACCTCGCCCGTGACGTACGTCGACCGCACGAACCCGAGAACGGCCTCGGCGACGTCGTCCGCGGTCGCCGGCCGCTTCATCGGCGCGATCGCGGTCACCAGGGCCCGGAGCTCGTCCCAGTCCGCCGTCCACGGGGTGTCGACCAGACCGGGGGCGACCGCGTTCACGCGGACGTCGGGCGCGAGGGCCTTCGCCAGCAGCCGGGTCTGGTGGTTGAAGGCCGCCTTGCTCGCCGCGTAGGGGATCGAGCTGCCGGTGGGCCGCACGCCCGCGAGCGAGGAGACGTTGACGACGCAGCCCTTCGCGTCCCTGAGTGCCTCCTCGAACGCGGTCACGAGGACGAACGGCGCGATGACGTTGACGTCGTACAACCGCCGCCAGACCTCGGGGGTGGCTGCCTTCAGGTCGGGGTGCGGGATCACCTCGGTCGTGCCGGCGTTGTTGACCAGGCAGTCGATCCGCCCGTACCGCCGCAGCACCTCGGCGGCGAGCCCGGCCGCTGCGGTCTCGTCGCCGACGTCGGCCTGCACGTAGTCGCCGCCGATGGACGCGGCCACCGCCTCGCCGGCCGCCACGGAGCTGCGGCTGTTGACCACGACCCGGTACCCCTCGTCGGCGAGCCGCCGAGCGGTCGCCTCACCGATCCCGGAGGACGAGCCGGTCACCAGGGCGATCTTCGACATGACCCGGCACGCTACAGCGGCAGGGTCAGGCGGAAGGCCGCCCCGCTGCCAGGCCGGTTGCCGGCCGTGATGGCACCGCCGTGCAACCGGGCGTTCTCCTGAGCGATGGCCAGTCCGAGCCCCCGGGAGCTCGGCATGCACGACACGACCTACACCGATCCCAGCGGCTACCAGGACAGCACGGTGTCGACGGCGCACGACCAGCTGCTTCTCCTTCGCGCCGCCCTGCGCTCCTCCGAGCTCGCCGACGTGATGGGCTCGCGCTCTGCCGTACTGCCTGTCGTCGGGCTCGTGCGCAACACCGACACGCTGCTCGGCCGGGACGGCTTCATCGCCGGCAAGACCGGCTCGACCAGCGCGGCCGGCGGCTGCCTGGTCTTCCGAGCGGTACGAGGAGGGCGTGTGCTGGACGGTGTGGTGCTCGGGCAGCGTGGCGGCAGGCTCGTCGACGCCGCGCTGCTCCAGGCGATCCAGGTGGCGCGCGAGGCCTTCGCCGCCTGACCGCCCTCGCGAACCCGCCTGCGACGCGGCGACGAGCAGGCAGGCTCACACCCCCATCAGCTGATCGGTGCGGGGGGCTCAGCTCGAGACTCTGCCGCCGTACGTCCAGCAGGAGCAGGGTCCGTCGAACCGGAGTTGCCGCAGCCCCGAGGCACCGTCACGCTGCTTCGTCGAGAGAGCTGTGCCCAGGCTCCTGGAGGAGCGGAAGGTCGACGCTGTCTGGTCGAGGAGCCGCACGACGGCGTTGCCGTCGAGCCGCGCTCCGGGAGCCAGTGCCTGAGTCGTGTGCTGGAGCATGAGGAAGAAGTCGCAGTAGGCCAGGGCGAGCAGCTCGGTGTCCCGTGAGTTCGCGCTGCCGTTGGACCGGAAGATGCTGCGGCAGGTCCTGGTCGTGGCGTTGCTGATCTCGTGCCTGCTGTCGACGTCGTCGAGCCACCAGCCGACGGCCATCGCGCCGGTGACCTGGTTGGCGTCCATGCCCGCGATGGCGTCGTAGGACGTGAGGCCGTATCGCGGGTGATAGCCCTGCGACTGCGCGCCCGGCTGGAAGGCGACGCCGATCCCGCCGGGGACGGCGGACGACATGACGTGCGTGACCCCGGCAGACCTGAACTTGAGGACGGCCGACTGCACCTCGCTGACCGTGGAACCGAGGCCCGAGGTCGAGTCGGCGTATCGCGCCTCGAACGTGACCTTGACGCTGAGGCCGATCTTGTGGAGCTCGCTGTCGATGAGCTTGGCCAGCAGCCGTGACTGGGGATAGTCGTAGCTCAGGACGCCGATCACGGGCTTGCCCTTGAAGTACCCGGCTTGCTGCAGTCCCCGCACGTACAGCGGAGCGAGCCGCTCGACGGTGATCATCCACGGCTCCACCAGCAGCGGGCCCGCCGAGTAGTCGCGCTCGCTCCGCAGCCGCAGGGAAGAGGCGTCCAGCACCGCCCCGTGCTGCTTGAGGCAGGTGCTGAGCTGCCCGATGTCGATGTTCACGGGGAAGCTCGCGGCGATGACGTGGTGGTCCTGCGTCCAGAGCGTGCACGCCTCCTGGACGAAGACCGACCACGAGTCCGGCCGCGTCAGGTCGACGGCGTAGTAGACGGGCTTGACGAGATGGCCGGCCAGTCCGCCGTGCGTGTTGAGGTAGCTGACGAGGGCGTCGCCCTGCGCCTTGCCGTCGCCGAGGTTGACCGAGCCGCCGAGGGACTGCGAGAAGGCCGCACCGTTCTCGGCGTAGGCGATACCGATCTCGACGGGCGCTCCGCGCGGGACGGCGGTGACCGCGGTCGGCAGCTGCGCCCCGGGGACGGCGACGGTCGTGTCGTCCGGCGTCGCCGCGCCGGTTCCTCCCGGCCCGGTCGACCGGCCTTGCGCTGTCGTCGTGGGCCCCGTTGCCGGAACGTCGCCCGGGCCGACCGTGGGTGCCGGCCCGGACACCTGCAACCCGTCGGGACCGGCGGCCGTCCGCTGGTTCGCCAAGGGCACGGTCGTGCCGCACCCGACCAGACCGATGCTCAGCACCGCGGCACCGATCAGGCGCCCTCGCTTCGACGTCACTGCTGCTCCTCGAGGTCGTGTGCGAGCGCGGCGATCAGCCGCGGCACCCGCGGATCCGGCAGCCTGGTGCTGCGATCGGTCAGGAAGGCGACGCCGAGGCCGCGCACCGGATCAGCCCAGGCTGCTGACCCGCCGAACCCGAAGTGACCGAAGGCCTCCGGAACGAGCCCTCCCTTGTGCTGCCGCATGCCGTGGTAGCCCAGACGCCACATCATCTTCTGGCGCAGGACGATGTCGCGGTCCGTGCTCTGGACTTCCGTCGCCTCTTTCCAGACCTCCGGGGTCAAGTAGGTCCGCCCCTGCCACTGCCCGCCGGCGGCCAGCATCGCGTACATCGTGGCCAGCGCCTCGGCGGTGAAGAAGCCGCCGATGCCCGGCACGGGCACGTCCATGCACCGCGGGTGGTTCACGAGCCGCCCCGAGCCCGCGGGGAGCGAGCTGGTGCGCAGCGGGGAGAAGCGGAACCGGCAGGGGGCGTTGCGGTGCCGCTCCTCGGGCGGGCAGGCCAGCCGGAGGTCGGGCGCGCTCAACGGTTCCGCGAGCGTCGTGCGCAGCACGTCGCGCACATCGCGTCCCGTGACCGCTTCGAGGAGCCCGCTGACGAGCCAGCCGTAGGTCAGGGCGTGGTAGCCGTGCCGGGTGCCCGGTGCGTAGGCGGGGGCCTGGGCGGCCAGCGCGTCAACCTGCTGCCGGTAGTCGAAGACGTCGTCGAGAGACCGGGTGCGGGCGCGCATCTTGTGGAGACCGGCCGAGTGGCTCAGGACGTGCCGCACCAGCAGCCGCTCCTTGCCCTCTGCCTTGAACTCCGGCCAGTAGTCGGCGACGGGGGCGTCGATGTCGACCCGCCCCTCGCTCGCGAGGGCGTGCACGACCGTGGACAGCACGCCCTTCGTCACGCTCTGGGCCTGCACCAGGGTCTGGCCGGTCCACGGGCGGCCTGATGCGTCCGTTCCGGCCTGCAGGTCGAGGACCAGGTCGTTGCCCTGGAAGACGACCAGGCTGGCTCCACCCCCGGTCTTCCGGGCGGCCAGGGTGAACACCTCGCGGGTGTGCCGGAAGCTCATGACGCCAGGACCGATGTCGAGCCGAGGAACGCTGTGATCGCTCCGGCGACGGCCGTCGTCGCGTCGGTGAACAGGGCGTGACCGGCACCGGGCACCAGCTCGAACCTTGCGCCGGGCACCGCGGCCGCAAGTCGTTCGCCGGCTCGAGCAGGGACGATCCGGTCCTGGGCGCCGTGGATCACCAGTGTGGGCACGT
>JAODNF010000111.1 GCA_025464915.1 Frankiales bacterium
TGCGGAGCCTTCCCGGCACCTTCCTTGTCGACAGCGCGGAGGTCGTGGGCTGCGTCCGCGGCAGCGTCCGCCACCGGAGCCTGCTGCTGTGAGCACTGCGACCGACGAGCTCCCCCTGGCCACTGCCCGCGAGGGGAGCCTGGCCCACTGGGCCGGTATCACCTGGCTGCTGGCCAAGCGCACCTTCCGGCTGCGCTACCTGGGCAGCCGGCTCGGCCTGGGCTGGGCCTTCGTGCAGCCCGTCGTCCAGGCTGCCGTTCTGACGTTCCTGTTCACCGAGGTGTTCAAGGTGCACAAGGTCCCGCACTACCCGCTCTACGTGCTGTCGGGGATCATGACGTGGCAGGCCTTCTCCGGCGGAGTCAACAGTGCGACGACCTCGGCCGTCGACAACGCCGCCCTGCTCCGCAAGATCCCCATGCCCGCGCTGGTGTTCCCGCTCTCCCAGGTGCTGTCGGTCCTGCTGGTGTTCTCCTTGCAGTGCATCGTGCTGGTCGGCGGCGCGATCGCCTTCGGCACCCTCGGCCTCCAGATCGTGCTGCTCCCCGTCGTGCTGCTGCTCGTCGCCCTCATCGGCACGGGGATCGGCAGCTTCACGTGCGCCTTCCACCCAGCGGTCCGTGACGTGAAGTTCGTCGTCGAGTCCGCGCTGCTCATGCTGTTCTACGCGACCCCGATCCTCTACGACCCGTCCCGGGTCCCCGCGACCCTGCGCGGCTTTCTCGCCATCAACCCGATGTACGGCGTCGTCTCGCTCGCGCGCACCGCCCTCCTGGGTCAGCCGTTCGACGGCGTGGCCCTCGCCATCTCGTTCGGCGCCTCGGCCGTCCTCGTGACCGTGGGGCTCCTCGTCTTCCGTCGCCGCAGCGCCTTCTTCGCGGATCTCGCATGACGCGCCGGCTGCAGATGTCGGGCGCGGGAAAGCGCTACCCGCATCCCTCGCTGCGAAGGAGGTCCGCGGACGCGTGGTCGCTGCGCGGGGTCGACCTGACCGTCGACGCCGGGGAGGTCGTCGCCGTCGTCGGCCGCAACGGCGCGGGGAAGTCGACGCTGCTCAAGCTGGCTGCCGGGGTCACCCACCCCAGCGAGGGCGAGGTGCGCCGAGCGCGTCGGGTCGCACCGCTCATCGAGGTCGGCGCCGGGTTCCACCCGGACCTCACCGGCCGTGAGAACGTCGCCCTCAACGGCCGGCTGCTCGGCATGTCCGAGGCAGAGATCGAGCGCAAGCTCGAGGGCATCATCGACTTCGCGGAGCTCAGGCACGCCATCGACTCCCCCGTGAAGGTCTACTCCTCCGGCATGTTCATGCGCCTTGGGTTCTCCGTGGCCATCGCCACGGACCCCGAGCTGCTGCTCGTCGACGAGGTGCTGGCCGTGGGCGACCTGCCCTTCCAGGTGAAGTGCCTCGACCGCATCAGGGAGATCCGGGAGGCCGGGGCGGGCATCCTGTTCGTGAGCCACAACCTCGCCGCCGTGCAGTCGCTGTCCGACCGGGCGCTGCTGCTGGAACGGGGCGAGCCGCTCCTGTCGGGCGGGGTCCGCGAGGTGATCGGCCGCTACCACGAGCTGCTGGCCCTCGGGGGTCGCGGCGGAGAGCTCGGCTCCGAGGCCGGCTCCGATGCCGCTGTGCAGCTGGTGTCCGCCCGCGCCCTCACTCTGGACGGGCAGCCCCGCGAGCTGTGGGACCCGGGTGACCGGGTGCTCCTGGAGGTCGTCGTCGAGGCCAGCGAGGACGTCGGACCGTCGATGGTCGGCGCCACGCTCCACAAGGAGGGAGGCGGCATGATCGGGAGCTGGCTCGGCCTCAACAGCCCGAAGCTCGAGCCGATGAAGGAGGGCGAGCGACGCACGTTCACGCTGGAGGTGCTGCTCAACGTCGCGGCGGGCGGCTACGTCATCGACGTCGGCGTCGGGAACGAGGACCTGTCCGTCACGCACTTCGAGCAACCCGTGGCCCATCTCGCCGTCAGCACCAGGCTGGGAAGCACCGGCCTCGTGGACTTCGCGCCGGTCCTCACCGAGCGCCATGGCTGAGGACCTCGTCAGCGTCGTCACCTTTGCGGGGGAGCCGTCCCCGCGAGCGGTCGAGCAGGCGCAGGCCGACCTGGCTCGTCTCCCGGGGGTGGGCGCCATCGTCCTCGACGAGGGCCGCTCGGTGGTCACCTGGAAGCACCTGCTCGACAAGGCGAGCGCGCCGCAGCTGGATCCCCTGCTGGCGCTGCTGGCGTCCAAGTCCTACGCCGCTGTCGATGAGCGGCTGGACCCCTGGCCGGCCCCTGCGCCGGCCCGTCCCACCGCCCTGCAGGTGCTGAAGCGACGGGCACGCGGCGCCTTGCGGGTCGCGCCGAGCCGCCGGGCGGTCACCGCACGCATCCGCTGGCGACGCGCGCGCTTCATCGCCCGGCTGCGCTGGGAAGCGTGGTTGCACGGCACCGAGCTCGACCTCCAGGTCAGTGACGACCTCTACGTCGAGCCGGGCACCCGGTTCCACCTCGACAGGGGCAGGGCGACGCTGCACATCGGCCCTCGTTGCCGCATCTACAGCGGCGTGCTCCTCCGGCTGCGTGGTGCGATGCTCGTCGGCCCCGGCTGCGAGTTCCGTCAGGACATCTCGCTCAACGTGAAGGGAACCCTGCGCTTCACGGGCCGCAACGTCCTCGGCAAGGGCGCCATGATCCACGCCGACGCCGACATGCTCTGGGAGTGGGGGGCCTGCGTCGCCGACTACGTCACGGTCCTCGACACGCACCACGACCTCGACGGGACCCTCGTGCAGATGCTCGACCAGGGCGTCACGGCGTCGCCGATCACGATGGGCGCCTCGAGCTTCGTCGGCTCCAAGGGCTCGGTCATGCCCGGCGTCTCGCTCGGCCGGGCCAGCGTCGTGGCGGCCGGATCGGTCGTGACGAGGGACGTGCCGGACGGGGCCGTCGTGGCCGGTGTGCCGGCCAAGGTCATCAAGCAGCGATGAGCGACGAGCGCCTGTCGGTGGTGCTCAGCCACGTCGTCGCCTGGCCCGAGGTGACCCGCGGTGCCGAGCGCTACGTCCACGAGCTCGCCGCGGCGCTTCAGGCGCGCGGGCACCGGGTCCGCATCCTCACGACCTCCGAGCGGCCGCGCAGGGACGACGTGCTCGGCGTGCCGGTCCGTGGGTTCGCCCGTGGACCGCTGACCGGCCGACTGCGCGCCCGCACGCAGCTGCGGTTCGGGGCGCAGTGCCTCGCCGACGTGCTGCCGCGCAAGGTCGACGTCTGGCACGCCGGATCGCTCTACGACGCGGCCGCGGCGGCCGTCGCGGGGACGGTCCGACCAGGGCTGCGGACAGTGCTGACGCTGCACGGCCCCGTGGAGCACCGGATCCGCGACCTCGCTCCTCACAAGCAGGCGCTGAGGCTCGCGTCGCACGTCGACGAGGTCGTCTGCGTGTCCGCATCAGCGGCGCTGCAGGCCCGTGAGGCGGCTGGGTTCAGCCCCACCGTGGTGCCCCCCGGAGTCGACGCCTCGGCGTTCACCCCGGGGCCGGGCCGGTCCGAGACCCCTGTGCTGCTCTACGTCGGCGCCCTCACGTCGCCGCGCAAGAACGTCGGGCTGCTGCTCGACGCTGCAGCGCTGGTTCCGGACCTGGAGGTGCACCTGGTCGGCCAGGGGGATCCGGGCCGCTGGGTGAGCGCCGCCCCGGAGACCGTCCGCGGCCGGGTGCGCCACCTCGGCGTCCTCGAGGGCTCCGCCCTGATCGCGGCCTACCGCCGCGCCTGGGCCACGGCTTTGATCAGCGAGCGCGAGGTGTTCGGCATGTCCGTCGTGGAGAGCCTGGCCTGCGGCACGCCAGCCGTCGTGCTCGACGACGGCTGGGGACCGTCGAGCATCGTCACGGACGGGACGGGCGTCCGGGCCGCGGCCACCCCGGAGGCGGTCGCCGACGCGATCCGGGCCGCGATCGAGCTCAGTCGCGACCCGGCGGCACCTGAGCGCTGTCGTGCGGAGGGCGTGCGGTACGACTGGAGCACCCACGTCGTACCGAGGATCGAGGAGGTCTACCGCGGTGGCTGAGCGTCGCCGGCTCGGCACCCCCGGTCGGCCCCTCCGGGTCGTCGTGATCGGGAACTCCTGCGTCTTCCTGTCCGTGCCCGCACCGGCGGGTCTCGACGACGACGCCTACCCGGGGTGGCTGGAGGAGACCCTGCTCGACCGTGGCGTGACGGCTCGGGTCGTCGTGCACAGCCAGTGGCACACGACGATCAAGGAGGCCCTTCCCCGCTTCGAGTCCTGGGTCCGCGACGAGCTGCCGGACCTGGTCATCGCGAACTTCGGCATCGTCGACGCCCAGGCCCGCGTGCTGCCGACCTGGCTGCTGCGCAACACCATGACGTGGTTGCCCGGTCAAGGAGGCGTGGCTCGCCGCTACCGCACGAAGCTCGTACCACGCCTGCGGCCGCGGGTTCGTGGCTGGCAGCGGTTCTGGGCGGGGCGGGTCGGCCCGCGCTGGTCGCGGGTGCGGCCGTCGGTGTTCCAGCGGTCGATGGCCCGGCTGATCGACCTGAACGTCCGGCAGTGCGCGGCCTACACGCTGGTGCTCGACATCGACCCGCCCAACGAGGTGCTGCTGAGCTGGATGCCCGGGCTGGACGTGCGGGTCGCGCGCTACAACGCGCTCCTCGAGAAGGTCGTCGACCGGGCCCGGGCGGCGTCGCTCGTGCGCACGTCCGAGGTCATCACCCCCGACCCTGAGCGGCTGCTGCCGGACGGCATCCATCGGTCCGTCGAGGGTCACCGCCTGGTCGCCGAGCGCCTCGCCGACGAGATCGTGCGGCTGGGCCCGGCGATCGGGCTGGCCCCGGAGGGACGCTAGGAGGGAAGCGGCGCGGCGAAGTAGGCCGTTGCCCGCTCCCGGAAGTAGCCGCCGTCGTCGTCGGTTGAGCTGGCGGTCCGGCTCGGGCACAGCAGCTTCTGCGAGTGCGAGCCGAGCGTGGTGCACACGATCCTGCTGTTGTCGGTCACGTCCAGCAGCCGGTCGAACTGGTAGGTGCTGTCGCCGTTGCCGGCCCCGAAGATCAGACCGGTGACGCCGGCTGCCTGGACCTCGCGCAGGTGGTCGAACAGGTACTGCACCCGGTTGTCTTGGTAGTGCCCGTAGGTGTTGTTCTCGACGGAGTAGACGGTGTTCCCGAGCGGGATCTGCCACAGCGTGGCAGGTAGGCCGGTCCGGGACGTGATCGTCCCGAGGTAGGACTCCCAGCGGGCGAAGTTGGGGAGGTCGATGTTCTCGGTGTCCCACCAGTAGTGCGTGTTGCCGCCGGCGGCCGCGTAGCCGGCGTCATGGTCCAGGATGTCGTTGAAGAGCAGGTCGTAGGGCGTCGTGGCAGGTCCCGGGAGTCCTGCGGGCAGCGATCGGGCGGCGCCGTCGGCGGCGGCGAAGGCTGCCACCCGCGCCCCGAGGACGGTCGCGTCGACGGGGACGGTCCCCTGGTTGATGTCGTTGGTGGTCTTGTCGATGCCCGTCTTGCGGTAGACGTTGGCGGTCGCCCAGCCGCTCACGTGGTAGCCGAGGGACACCCGGGGCGCGTACAGGTCACGCAGGTGCGCGACGGCGAGGAAGAAGCCCTGCATGGTGTCCGGGTAGTCGCCCAGACCGGTGAGGTGCGCCGAGGAGACGGCAGCGCGCACGGCCGTGGGGGAGTCCAGCGGCGCGCTGTCGATGCAGTCCTCTGCACACCGGGCGCGATCGTTGCTGAGCATCTGGCCGTAGCCGGAGAGGTCCGGCTCCACGTGCAGCACGAACTGCCCCTTGTAGCCCGCGTCGAGGGCCTGGAAGGTCGCGACCAGGCCCAGGAGGTACTGCTGCATGAACGCCGGGTCGTTGAGGTGGTCGAGGTTGCGCTTGGCCGCGTCACCCAGGGTGCACGACCCCTGGCAGGCGGCCGGGTTCCGGGCGAGGCCCCACGTGTTGCCGTCCATCCGGAAGTAGCTGGCGACCGGCAGCTGGCCCTCGGCGGCACTGCCCTTCGCGAACGCCAGGATCGTCGCCGGCTTCATGTCCTGGGGCGTGCCCGGCCCCGGGCCCGAGATGTACTGGTAGTCGCTGTCGAACGGGATGCCCGAGGTCGGGGTCCAGGAGAGCCGGCCGGTCGTGAGCAGCTGGTCCCGGATCCCCACCGTGAGGTGGTCCGACGCGAGGTTGCGCGCCGAGGCGGGCGTCGTCGTGGTCACCGGAGGCAGCGCGACCTGTGTCGCCGGGGTCGGGGGGACAGCGGTTGTCGCAGTCGTGGCGCTGTGGGCGGGGCCGGCGAACATGCCCCACGCGAGGGCTGTCGTACCGAGGGCGGCGGTGGTGCGCTTCCAGTTCATGCGGAGGAGTCTGGAGGGCCGGATGCCGCACCGATAGACGAAACGGACAAGATGGCCAGAACGGACTACTCGCCCTGGTCTCGGTAGGGCAACGGGCTGGTGACGGATGCTCATGGCGTCACCGTGACAGCGGCCTGCCGGTCGTACGTGGCCACGGTTGCGCATCCGACAGGTCAGGGTTCCTGACCGAAACAGCCCTGCCTGTCCGAATTACGCGGCTCGGAGGCCTATGCAGGGCTTCAGTTCGATGTGGGACCATGGCGATAACCAGTGCGAAGCACATCCGCTGAGGCAGCCCCCGCAACAGCCCTGACCCACCCAGCACGGCGGCGGCTGCTCCAGCACCGATGACAGGGGTAGCAGTGCGGTTCCGACGCTTGACCACGGGTGCTGGGCTCGTGATCGCCATCATCACGGCGCCGCTCGCGTTCGCCGGCAGCTACCCGCCCGCCAGCGACGCGGCAGGCACCGTGTCGCCGAGCCGCATCAAGGCGGGCGAGTGCGCAGTGTTCTCTGGCACGG
>JAODNF010000123.1 GCA_025464915.1 Frankiales bacterium
TGGCTGGCGAGGTCCTCGGCCCCGCCGAGGGCGGCGACGTGCGGCGCGACGGTGGCGAGGGCGTCGGCGGAGTACTCGATGAGCGACATCCGCTTGAGGAAGCTCTGCGCGCTCAGGCCCGCGGAGAAGCGGGCGGTGCCGCCGGTCGGCAGGACGTGGTTGGAGCCGGCGAGGTAGTCACCGAGGCTGACCGGGGTGTGGTTGCCGACGAACACGGCGCCGGCGTTGCGGACCCGGCGGGCCCGCTCGGGCGCGTCGACGGTGAGCACCTCGAGGTGCTCGGCGGCCCAGGCATCGACCACCTCGAGACCGTGGTCGAGGTCGTCGACCAGGACGTGTGCCGACTGGCCGGCGAAGGCGGTCTCGACCCGCTCACGGTGGTGGGCCGACCCGACCTGCTTGGCCAGCTCGACGTCGACGGCGTCGAGCAGCTCGGTGCTCGGCGTGACGAGCAGGCACGCCGCCAGCGGGTCGTGCTCGGCCTGCGCGACGAGGTCGGCCGCCACGAAGGCGGGGACGGCGGAGTCGTCGGCCAGGATGCCGATCTCGGTCGGTCCGGCCTCGGAGTCGATGCCGCAGCGGCCCTGCACCAAACGCTTGGCAGCGGCGACGTAGACGTTGCCGGGGCCGGTGATGACGTCGACCGGCCGGACGCCCTCGACCCCGTACGCGAGCATCGCGACCGCCTGGGCGCCACCCACGGCGTACACCTCCTCGACGCCGAGCAGCGCGCAGACGGCGAGGATCTGCGGGTCTGGGCCGTTGCCGAACTCGGCCTTCGGCGGGCTCGTGACCGCGAGCGACCCGACGCCCGCGGCCAGGGCCGGAACGACGTTCATGATGACCGAGCTGGGGTAGCAGACCCGCCCGCCCGGGACGTAGAGGCCGACCCGCCCGACGGGCACCCAGCGCTCCGTGACGACGCCGCCGTCGACGATGCCGACGACCACCTCGTCGCGAAGCTGCGCCTCGCACAGGGCGCGGTGCCGGCGGATCGACTCCTCGATGGCGGCGCGGACGTCCGGGTCGAGCTGGTCGACGGCCTTGCTCAGGGCCAGCCGGGGCACGCGGAGCTCCGTCAGCGTGACGCCGTCGAACCGCGCCGTCGCCTCGATGACGGCTGCGGCCCCGCGGTCGCGCACGCCCTCCACGACCGGCCGGATGTCCTCGACGGCGTGAGCCACGTCGACCTCCGCGCGCGGGAGCTCCCGCGCGAGGTCGGCGTCGCGACGGCCACGGAGATCGATCCGGTTCAGCACGCCGTCAAGGTTACCGTCGGGGGGTGCTCCCCCTCTTCCCGCTCGGGACCGTCCTGTTCCCGGGGCTCGTGCTGCCGCTGCACGTCTTCGAGGAGCGCTACCGCGACCTCGTCCGCGACCTCCTCGAGCTGCCCGAGCAGGAGCAGCGGTTCGGTGTCGTCTGCATCCGTGAGGGCCGCGAGGTCGGGACCGACGGGATCACGGCCCTGTACGACGTGGGGTGCATCGCGCAGCTGTCGCAGGTGCAGGCCTACGACGACGGCAGGTACGACCTGGTGACTGTCGGCACGGAGCTGTTCCACCTCGACGAGCTGCAGTCCGACCGCCCGTACTTCACGGGATCCGTGACCTTGCTCGAGGACCCGACCGGTGACCCGGCCGAGGCCCGGATGCTCGACCCGTTGGTGCGGGTCGCCTTCGGCGGGTACGTCGCCCAGCTCGGGGCCGCCTCCGGCGCGGAGATCGAGGCCCCCGAGCTGCCGGGCGATCCGCAGGTCCTGGGGCACCTCGTCGGCGCCACGATGGCGCTGGACCTGGCCGACCGGCAGGACCTGCTCGAGCAGCCCGACGGCGTGGCGCGGCTCCGGCGGGGGCTGACCCTGCTGCGTCGCGAGGCCGGCGTGCTCCAGGCCCTGCGCGCCGTCCCGGCGCCCGAGCTCGCGCGCGCCCACGCCCTCCCGAACTGAGGCCTCAGGCTCGCTCTAGGTGGCGCGGCTGACGAGCTTCAGGGCGAGGGCGACCGCGACCCCGACGTCAACCTTCGGGGCCGACTGGTAGGCCAGCGACCACGTCGTCGTGCTCTTGCGGAAGCGCAGGAGCAGCAGCTCTCCCGCGACCTTGCCGCGGACCGGCGTGATGTGCGCCGAGGAGGCGTCGCCGATCGTGGCCGTGGGGGCCAGCTCGCCCGTCGTGGCCTTGGCGTCGTCGGCGTAGTCCGCCGCCGCACCCGCCGCCGTCGCGTACGTCGACGCGACCACCGACACGACGGCTCCGGTCGTCTGGTTCAGGTACTGGGCCACGTACGCCTGCTGGAAGCCGTGGGCCCGCAGCTTGGCGGCGGCCGCGGCGACTGCCTGGTCGTGCCCGGCACCGGTGCCCGTCCCGCTGTACCCGGCGACCGTCTGCAGGTCGCGTGCGCCGCTGCCCTTGACGATGAGGATCATGCCGGCCGGGACCTCGTCCGGAAGGGGTACGAGCTGGCTGCCCGCTCCCGGCGGGAGCGTGACGCCCGGGACGGGCGCCGTGGCCGGCGGGGCCGTCGGAGCCGCACCCGACGTCGAGCCGCTGCTGCACGCGCCCAGGAGCACGGGGAGCGCGGCGAGCGCGAGGAGCCGGCGAGATGTCACGCGCGCAGGGTAGTGGCCGGTCCCGTAACGTGGCGGGGTGACGAGCTTTGACCCCTGGGGCACGCCCACCACCGCACCCATGGAGGGCTGGCGCACGGTGCTCCCGGAGCGCGGCCCGTCGCGGCTCAAGCAGGACGCCGGCCGCTTCGTCGCCATCGTCGCGGGCATCGTGCTGCTCGGAGCGCCCGTCGGGCTGCTCTGGTCGGCCCTCGCCCCGCACTACACGGTCGCCTTCGACAGCAAGGGCAACGCGACCTACCCGCTCATCGAGAGCACCAAGGCCTTCATCGGCGTCGACGGGACCTACTTCGCCATCACCTTCGCCGCCGGCATCGTCACGGGACTGCTCGGTTGGTTCGTCGCTCGCAGAGGCGGCCCGTGGACCGTTGCCGCGCTCGCCGTCGGCAGCGTGCTCGCCGCCCTGGTCGCGGCCCACGTCGGGCTGCTGCCGGGCAAGCAGGCGTCGTTCGACGCGATCAGCGCCCGCAAGGGGTCCGTCGACCTGTTCCTCGGCGTCCGGGACGACGCGGGCAGCTCCGGGACGCACCTGCGTGCGCCGTGGACCGCGGTGGGCTGGCCCGTCGCCGCGCTGCTGACCTTCCTCGTGCCGGCCCTCGTCCGCCCCGAAGACCTGGACTGACCGTCCGACTGCCGCGTGTCGCGTGCGGCGCCGTTCCGGTGTCGGATCGCGACGCTGGCCCCGCGCGTCCCGTGCCCGACCGGAACCGCGGGTAGCGTCGGACAGCGTGGACGCCATCACGCTCTGCGCAGGGACGCTGACCGTCGAGCACCCGGACGAGGTGCTCCTGGACTACCTCGACATCCGCAACGGGTACTCCTACCCGGCGTACGACCTGCTCCAGACCAACGGGACGCCGCAGCTCGTCGACGGTGACCTGCTCGCGCCGGTCCTCATGGGCGTGCACATCGACACCGGCCGGTTCGCGCTGCTGCGCGAGATGGCGCCGGCCCTGGAGGCCGTCGCCGAGCTGCCCGAGGTCTCGCTCGAGGACGCCGACGACGACCACGTCATGTGCGTTGCGGGGTTGTTCGGGATCCTCGACGAACCGCGCTACGCCGGGCGGGGCGTCCGCGGCACCATCGTGTCCAAGGTGCTGCACCGCAAGCGGCCTGACCTGGTGCCGATCTACGACAGCCGGATCTTCGAGGCGTACACGGCCCCGGGTGTCCTTCCCCGGACGCTCGACCGCGCCTGGCAGGAGTTCATGCGGCTGCTGTGCACCCAGATGCGGGCCGACCTGCAGGCCGAGCGCGACGCGTTCACCGAGCTGCAGCTGGCCGCTGAGGAGGCCGGCTGCCCGGTCACCAAGCTGCGGATCCTCGACATCCTCGTCTGGCGCGCGTCCGAGGGCTGGCAGTAGCGCTCGGGCTGCCCGCGACTGTGCGGACCGCCCGCCTGGGCGCGAGCGTGAACCCCGCACAGTCCTGCCGCGGCCCGCGACTGTCCGGACCTCCAGCGTGAGGCCCGAACAGCGGGTCAGGCGCCGCCGAGGGGGAGGCAGCCGGGGCCGAGCAGGGCCTTGAGGTCGGCGAACAGCGACCCGGTGGGCGTGACGCGGTGCCCGTCGTCGAGGCGGACGGTCGTGGTCTTGCCGCCCGAGACCAGCTGGAGCAGCACGTCCGTCGTGCCGGGGTGGCCGCGCAGCACCTCCTTGAGGCGCTCGACGACCGGAGGGGTGCAGCGGGCCGTCGGCATCGAGACGACGACCGGTCCGCGCGGGCCGACCGAGAGGTCGGGGACGGTGATGTCGGAGGCGATGAGCTTGGGGGTGTCCTCGCGCTTGTCGACGCGGCCCTTGATGAGGACGACGGCGTCCTCGACGAGGTGCACCGCGGCGAGCTGGTAGGTCGCCGGGAAGAACATCACCTCGACGGACCCCTCGAGATCCTCGAGCTGCACGGCCGCCCACGCGTTGCCCTGCTTGGTGACGCGCCGGGTCACCGACGACAGCAGGCCGCCGACGACGACCGAGGAGCCGTCCTCCTTGTCGGCCAGTGAGGAGACGGGGCCGTCCACGTGGGCGGCGATGACGTGCTCCACGCCGAACAGCGGGTGGTCGGAGACGTAGAGGCCGAGCATCTCGCGCTCGTAGGCGAGCAGGACGGACTTCTCCCACTCCCCCATCGGGACCCGCACGTCGAAGACGCCGCCCGCGTCGGACGACTCCTCGAGCCCACCGAACAGGTCGAACTGGCCGATGGCCTCGGCCTTCTTGACGTCGACGCAGGCGTCGATGGCGTCGGCGTGGACGGCGTGCAGGCCCTTGCGTGGCTCCCCGAGCGAGTCGAAGGCGCCGGCCTTGATGAGCGACTCGACGGTCTTCTTGTTGACCGCCACGACCTCGACCTTGCCGAGGTAGTCGGCGAAGCTCTCGAAGCGACCCTTCTCGCCGCGGGACCCCTCGATGGAGGCCACCACGTTGGTGCCGACGTTGCGGATGGCGGACAGGCCGAAGCGGATGTCGGTGCCGCGCGGGGTGAAGTCGGAGTCGGAGTCGTTGACGTCCGGGGGCAGCACCTTGATGCCCATCCGCCGGCACTCCGCGAGGTAGAGAGCGCTCTTGTCCTTGTCGTCCTTGACGGAGGTGAGCAGCGCCGCCATGTACTCCGACGGGTAGTTGGCCTTGAGGTAGGCGGTCCAGAAGGAGACCAGCCCGTATCCGGCGGTGTGGGCGCGGTTGAAGGCGTAGTCGGAGAAGGGGACGAGGATGTCCCAGAGCGTCTTGATCGCGTCGTCGGAGTATCCGTTGGCCTTCATCCCGCCCGAGAAGGGGATGTACTCCTTGTCGAGGATCTCCTTCTTCTTCTTGCCCATCGCGCGGCGCAGCAGGTCGGCAGCACCGAGGGTGTACCCAGCCAGGTGCTGGGCGATGGCCATGACCTGCTCCTGGTAGACGATCAGGCCGTAGGTGTCCCCGAGGATCTCCTCGAGCGGCTCGGCCAGCTCGGGATGGATCGGCACGACCGGCTTGCGGCCGGTCTTGCGGTCGGCGTAGTCGTTGTGCGCGTTGACGCCCATCGGGCCGGGCCGGTACAGGGCGAGCACGGCGGAGATCGTCTCGAAGCTGTCCGGCTGCATGGACCGCAGCAGCGCACGCATCGGGCCGCCGTCGAGCTGGAACACCCCGAGGGTGTCGCCGCGGGACAGCAGGTCGTAGGTCGGGCCGTCGGGGACCATGACGTCGAGGTCCTCGAGCACGACCGTCTCGCCGCGGTTGTCCTTGATGTGCTTGAGGCAGTCGTCGAGGACGGTGAGGTTGCGCAGGCCGAGGAAGTCCATCTTGAGCAGGCCGAGCGTCTCGCAGGCGCCCATGTCGAACTGGGTGATGATGGCGCCGTCGGCCTCGCGGCGCTGGATCGGGATGACGTCGAGCAGCGGCTCGCGGCACAGGATCACGCCGGCGGCGTGGACGCCCCACTGGCGCTTGAGGCCCTCGAGCCCGAGGGCCGTGTCGACGACGGCCTTGGCGTCGGGGTCGGAGTCGTAGAGCGCACGGAACTCGCCGGCCTCGCCGTACCTCTTGTGCGTGGGGTCGAAGATCCCCGACAGCGGGACGTCCTTGCCCATGACGGCCGGCGGCATCGCCTTGGTGATCTTGTCGCCGATGGCGAAGGGGTAACCGAGGACGCGCGCCGCGTCCTTCACGGCGGCCTTCGCCTTGATGGTGCCGTAGGTGATGATCTGCGAGACGCGCTCCTCGCCGTACTTCTCGGTCGCGTAGCGGATCATGTCGCCGCGCCGGCGCTCGTCGAAGTCCAGGTCGATGTCGGGCATCGAGATGCGCTCGGGGTTGAGGAAGCGCTCGAAGAGCAGCTTGTGCTCGACCGGGTCGAGGTCGGTGATCCGCATCGCGTAGGCGACGAGAGACCCGGCGGCGCTGCCACGACCCGGGCCGACCCGGATGCCGTTGTCCTTCGCGTACTTGCACAGGTCGGCGGTGACCAGGAAGTAGCCCGGGAAGCCCATGTTGCAGATGACGTCGACCTCGTAGTCGGCCTGCTTGGTGTGCTCCTCGGGGACGCTCTGGCCCTTGCCCGCGAACCGCTCGCGCAGGCCCTCGTGCACGAGGTGGCGCAGGTAGGTCTCGGAGCTCCAGCCCTCCGGCACGTCGACCCGCGGCATCAGGTCGGCGCCCTCGTTGAACTTCATCTCGCAGCGCTCGGCGATAAGCAGCGTGTTGTCGCAGGCCTCGGGGAACTCCGACCAGAGGTCGCGCATCTCGCGCGGGCTCTTGAGGTAGAAGTCCTGCGCGTCGAACTTGAACCGGTTGGGGTCGGCCATCGTCTTGCCCGACTGCACGCAGAGCAGCACCTCGTGCGCCTTGGCGTCGACCGGGTCGACGTAGTGCAGGTCGTTGGTGGCGATGAACGGCAGGCCCATGTCCTTCGCGAGCCGGATCAGCTCCTTCTGGGCGCGGCGCTCGATGTCGATGCCGTGGTCCATCAGCTCGCAGAAGAAGTTGTCCTTGCCGAAGATGTCCTGGAACTCCCCCGCGGCGCGCTTGGCCTTCTCGTACTCACCCATCCGCAGGTAGGTCTGGATCTCCCCGGACGGGCAGCCGGTCGTGCCGATGAGGTCGATGTTGGGGCGGATGTGCTCCGCCATCAGCTCCTTGTCCATGCGCGGCTTGTAGTAGTAGCCCTCCAGGGACGCGAGCGACGACAGCCGGAACAGCCGGTGCATGCCCTCGGTGCTCGTGGCCAGCATCGTCATGTGGGTGTAGGCGCCACCACCCGAGATGTCGTCCTCGCCGCCGTTGCCCCAGCGGTGCCGGCTCCTGTCGAAGCGGGAGCCCGGCGCGAGGTAGGACTCCTGGCCGATGATCGGCTTGATGCCGGCGGCCGTCGCCTTCTTCCAGAACTCGTAGGCACCGAACACGTTGCCGTGGTCGGTCATCGCGATGGCCGGCATTCCCATCTCGACAGCGCGCTGGAACAGGCCGTCGAGCCGGGCCGCGCCGTCGAGCATGGAGTACTCGGTGTGCACGTGCAGGTGCACGAACGAGTCGCTCGAAGACACGGCGGAGAGCTCCCGAAGATCGCCAGAGGTGGTTCAGGGCGGTCCGAGGGGAAGGCGGGCCGTTCTGGACCACCAGTCTGCCATCTGGCCCGGACAGTTCCCGGTCCGACTCGCTGTCTGGTGGGATAGATGTCGTGCACATCTCCGCGAAAGCCGACTACGCCGTCCGGGCCGCCATCCAGCTGGCGTCGAGCTCGGAGTTCCCGGTGACCAGCGAGTCGATCGCGACCGCCCAGCAGATCCCGGCCAAGTTCCTCGAGGCGATCCTGTCCGAGCTGCGCCACAGCGGCCTGGTCAAGAGCCGCCGGGGCGCCCACGGCGGTTACTGGCTGTCGCGCCCGGCCTCGGAGATCAGCGTGGCCGACGTCATCCGCGCCGTGGAGGGGCCGATGGCCCTCGTGCGCGGTGAGCGGCCCGAGCACGTCGAGTACCACGGTTCGGCCGAACCCCTCATGGAGGTCTGGGTGGCGGTCCGCGCAGCCCTCCGCGGCGTGCTGAGCAACGTCAGCCTGGCCGACATCGCCACCGGCAAGCTCCCGAAGCACATCGCCAAGCTCACCGGGGACCCGACCGCCTGGGTCGCCCCCTGGTTCGACTGAGGGTGCCTCCCCTTCTTCACACCCCGGCGCCGGACGGGCAGCCTCCTGAGCGTGAGAGCGGCCTGGTCAGCGACCGGCCGCGTGAAGACCCGTAGGCACCCCTAGCGCCAGGCCTCCATGCGGGCACCGGAAAGGTCCCAGCCGGCCACCTCGAACACGCCGATGCCGCAGGTGCGCATCCCGCGGTTGGTGTCGTCGTTGGCCTCGAGCTCCCACGCGAGCCGCTCGACGCCCGGGTTGTGCCCGACGAGCACCACGCACTGCTCCGTGCGCTCGGCCAGGACCTCGCGCAGGTCGGCCACCGAGGCGTCGTAGACCCGGTCGTCGAGCACCGCCGCCACACCGCCGGGGGCGGCGAGCTCCCAGGTCTCGCGGGTCCGGGCAGCCGTGGACACGACCGCGACGGTGGGCGCGAGGGAGGCGAGGTACGGCCTGACCGCCGCAGCGTCGGCCCGACCGCGCGCGGCCAGCACCCGCGATTGGTCGTCCTCGCGGTGGGCCTCGGCCTTGGCGTGACGCAGCAGGACCAGTCGGGGCACGCCGTTAGCGTCCCATGTCATGACCGGACTGCAGATCGCGATCGACTGCCTTCACCCGACGCCGCTGGCCCGTTTCTGGTGCCTGGCCCTCGACTACGAGCCGGTGCCGCCGCCGGACGGGCACGCCACGTGGACCGACCACTACCGGAGCATGGGGGTGCCCGAGGACGAGCTCGGCGAGGAGGACGACCTCGACCGCATCCGGGACCCCGAGGGCGTCCGGCCGAGCATCTGGTTCCAGGTCGTCCCGGAGGCCAAGACCGTCAAGAACCGGCTGCACCTCGACATCCTCGTCGGCCGGCACCTGCCGAAGCCGGAGCGGATCGTCGTGGTCGAGGAGCGGGCGCGGCTGCTCCAGGCCGCCGGCGCGACCCGGGTGCGGACCCTCGACGAGTACGACACCCACTACGGCGTCACCCTGCTGGACCCCGAGGGCAACGAGTTCTGCATCACCTAGGGTCGGCCGCATGGACGTCTTGGTGCTGGGCGGTACGAGCTTCGTCGGACGGTGGATCGTGCAGGACCTGCTCGACCGCGGCCACGCCCCGACCCTGTTCACGCGCGGCCGGACGGGAGCTGAGCTGTTCCCTGGCACGTCGAGGGCGACGGGCGACCGCGAGGCGGGCGACTACGCGAGCATCGCCGGGAGCACGTGGGACGCCGTCGTCGACGTGTCGGCCTACGTCCCTCGGCACGTCGCGGAGGCCGCGGCCGCCGTAACGACCGGGCGGTACCTGTTCATCAGCACCGGCTCGGTCTACGACCGGACGGCCGCCACCGACGGCATGCTGGAGGACACCCCGCGCCTGCCGGCGTACCGCGAGTCGGAGGTGGTCGACGGCGACACCTACGGACCGCTGAAGGTGGCATGCGAGGACGACGTGCTGTCCCTGCACGGTGACCGCGCCACGGTCGTCCGCCCGGGCATCGTCGCCGGACCCCACGACCCCACGGACCGGTTCACCTGGTGGACCCGGCAAACCGGCACGGTCGAGGTCCCCGGCCGGCTCGAGCAGCCGGTGCAGGTCGTGGACGCCCGCGACCTGGCCCGCCTGGTCGTGCTGCTCATCGAGCAGGACCTGCCCGGGACGTACAACGCCGTGGGCCCGCAGCCCGCCGTGACCCTCGCCGAGCTGGCCCGCGTCTGCGGCGCCGACGACCTCGTGCAGGTCGACACGAAGCCGGGCTTCCCTCTCGTGCTGGCCGACGAGACCTGGGACGTGATGTTCCGGCGCAGCGCCGCCGCGGCGCTGAAGGTGGGCATGCCCACCACTCCCCTGGCGACCACGGCGGCGGACACCCGCGCCTGGGACGTCGAGCGCGGAAAGCCAGAAATCCCTTTGCCGTAGGCGCTTCACGGAGCAGACTGCGGACCATGGAGATCTGAGCCCTCACCCCCCCGTGCTCGCACACCAGGATGGGAAGGAGGTTCAGGAGTGTCGAAGGACAAGCAGGGCCGTGAGGCCAAGAAGCCCAAGAAGGGCAAGGCTCCGGTCGCGGCGCCGCGCCCGGTGACGCCGCCGCAGTCCTAGGAGGGGAAGCCCTCCGGGAACAGGCCGGTCATAGCGGTCTGCAGGTCGAAGTAGTCGTGCCAGCTCGAGATGAGCCCGTCTCGCAGGTGGAAGACGCCGGCGACCGGCAGGTCCACCCAGGTGCCGTCCTTGAGGAACCTGTCCGTGCGCTCGTTCATCACGAGGTCGCCCTGCGCGACCTCGTGGTGGACGAGCCACTCCGAGTCCTCGCACAGCGACAGCAGCATGTCGCACGTGTCGCTCATCGCCTGCTTGCCGACCACGGGCGGCAGCATCATGTTCTGGTACTCGAGGTCGTCGGTGACGAGCTCGTGCGCGGCGGCGTAGTCCCGCTTCGCGCAGACCTTCAGGAACTGGTTCACCACATCGGCGCTGCTCAACTCAGAACACCTTTCGCATCGACCGGTGCTCGATCCCGGCCTCGAGGTAGACGTCGGTGAACGGAACGTAGCCGTAGCGGTCGTAGAAGCCCACCGCGTGCACCTGCGCATGCAGCTCCACGTGCGGGTAGCCCCGCACCCGGGCCCGCTCCTCGAGGCACGCGAGCACCGCCGCGCCGACGCCTTGGCCCCGGACCGACGACGCGACCGCCATCCGCCCCACGGTCGCCGTCGGCAGCAGCCGGCCGGTCCCGACGACGACACCGTCGAGGAGGGCGACGGCGTGGTCGGAGACCGCGTCGAGCTCGTCGCGCTCGAGCTCCTCCGGCACGGCCTGACCGATCACGAAGACCTCGTGCCGCAGCGCGTAGGCGGCCTCCATGTCCGTCGGGCCGGCGAGCCGGACGATCACGACGGGGGCGGGACGTTCTCGGCCTGGTTGGGCACGACCCCCTTCACCTCCGGGTAGAGGGTGGTCAGCAGCAGGTCGCCGATCCTGGCCTTCGACGGCCCGACCTCGATGCTGCGGATGCCCGGCCGGGACCGCAACGAGAGCAGCTGGGTCGGGGTCGCGGACACGACGAAGGCGTAGACGCAGCCGCAGTCGGCGCGGAAGGCCGCGGACTGCGCGCGCGCGAGATCGGCGTACTTCTGGTTGTCGGCCTTCTGCGGGTCGGTGGGGGCGATGTCGTCGGCCAGCTGCTGGTAGGAGCTCGCCGACTTGGCCTGCGCGGTCACCTGCCGGCGGTAGAAGTCCTTGAGCCCGCCGGCCAGGTCGCCGTCGATCACGACGAGCATGGGCGGCGCCAGCGTGCCGGCGCTCACGACGTGGACCCAGGCCCGCTTCACGACGTAGCCGGACAGGATGCTCGCGGCGAGCTCGGGCCGGTAGTAGGCCGACAGAGACACCATGGCGAAGCGGGTGTCGTCCGGCGCGCCGGTGGCGGCCTGGTCGAGCGACGTCGCCGCATGCCTGAGGTAGGCCGCCGCCTGGCTGCCCGTCTCGGGTCCGAGGGCCAGACTGCCGCCCGTCGGTACACCGCCCGTCGTGCCGCCGCTGGTGGAGACCGTCTGGTCCGCCTCCTGGCGGGGCTCCTTGTCGTAGGCGACGGCCAGCGTCCCGACGATGAAGACGATGCCGACGAGGACCGCCATCAGCTGGGGCACCTCGCGGAAGAAGCCGAGCGGCCCCCGGGTGGCGTACTTCTCGTCGAGGGCGTTCAGGTCGCGCAGGTCGACGTCCTTGACCAGCTGCTTGGCCGAGACCCGCGTGCGGGCCGCCCGGTCGAAGGCGCGGGCCACGCGAGGGGCTGCGGCGGCGATGAAGCGCTGATCGAGCGTCCGCAGCTGCTGCTCGGCGCTGTCGTCGAGGTCCGTCAGCTTCACGACATCGCCGAGATCGCGTCGAGCGACTGCCGGAGGTCGGCGGGGTAGGGGCTGTCGAAGACGACCCAGCGCCTGTCCTCCGGGTGGGCGAAGGAGAGCTGCACCGCGTGCAGCCACTGGCGCTCGAGCTTCAGCCTCTTGGCGAGCGTCGGGTCGGCGCCGTAGGTGATGTCGCCGACGCAGGGGTGCTTGAGCGCCGCCATGTGCACGCGGATCTGGTGGGTGCGGCCGGTCTCGAGGTGGATCTCCAGCAGCGTCGCGTGCCGGAACGCCTCGATCGTCTCGTAGTGCGTGACGGAGTCGCGGCCGCCGGCGACGACGGCGAACTTGTACGCCGCCGTGGGGTGCCGGTCGATCGGGGCATCCACCGTGCCCGTCATCGGGTCGGGGTGGCCCTGCACGAGGGTGTGGTAGCGCTTGTCGACCGTTCGCTCGCGGAACGCGTCCTTCAGGACCGAGTACGCGTGCTCGCTCTTCGCGACCACCATCAGGCCGCTGGTGCCCACGTCGAGGCGGTGCACGACGCCCTGCCGCTCCTCGGCGCCGGAGGTGGACACGCGGTGGCCGGCGGCGACCAGGCCACCGATGACCGTCGGCCCCTCCCAGCTCCCCGACGGGTGCGCGGCGACGCCGACGGGCTTGTCGACCACGATGATGCTGTCGTCCTCGTGGACGACCCGCAGGCCCTCGACCACCTCCGGTGGCGCGAACGTCGTCGGCTCCGCGCCCGGCAGGTCGACCTCGAGCACGGAGCCTGCGAGAACCCGGTCGGACTTGCCGCGGACCCGGCCGTCGAGCGAGGCGCCGCCGTTCTCGATGATGGCGGCCGCCGACGTGCGCGACAGGCCGAACAGGCGGGACAGCGCGGCGTCGAGCCGGAGACCGTCGAGCCCCTCGGGCACGGGCAGGCTGCGCCTGTCGATCCGCCTGTCGATCTGCCGGTCGGTCACCGCATCATTCTGCCTGCTTGCGCGTCCCGTGGACCTCGACGCCGCGGAAGCTCAGCAGGATGGCGAGCGCGGCACCCACCGTGATGGCGCTGTCGGCGACGTTGAAGCTGGCGAAGTGCGGCACGTAGATGAAGTCCACGACGTGCCCCTTGCCGAACCCGGGGGCGCGGGTCAGCCGATCGACGAGGTTGCCGAGGGCCCCGCCGAGCAGCAGTCCGAGGGTCAGCGCCCAGCCCATCGACCGCAGCCGCGGCAGCGTCCGGACGATGTGGACGATCACCGCCACGGCGACCAGCGTGAACACCACGGTCATGCCGGTCGCGAAGCTGAACGCCGCGCCGCTGTTCCTCGACACGACGAACCGGATGCCCGCGAACAGGTCGATCTCGCGCTTGCCCTCGAGCTTCGCGACGACGAGGGCCTTGGTGGCAGCGTCGAGGGCGAGCGTCAGGAGCGCGACGAGGACGAGCAGGACCCTGGGTCGCGTCAGCGCCGTTCCTCGCGCTGCTTGCACTTCACGTCCAGGGTGGCCCGCGGGAAGGCCTGCAGGCGCGGCTTCGGGATCGGGTCGCCGCAGTTCTCGCAGCGGCCGTAGGTCCCGGCGTCGAGCCGCGCGAGCGCCCGTTCGACCTGCAGCAGCAGGTCGCGGCTGTTGTTGGCGATCGACATCTCGTGCTCGCGCTCGAAGGTCTTGGACCCGGCGTCGGCCTCGTCGCCGGTGCCTTCGGACCCGGCGTCACGGCGCAGGTCGGCGTTCACGTGCTCGGCGTCGTCGATCTCCCCACGGAGCTCCTTGGCCTCGGCCTCGAGCTCCTTGCGGATATCGGCGAGCTCCTTCTTCGTCCACGCGTCCGCACCCGTCAGCGGCAGGTCCTGCAGCGGCTTGCCGGGCGCCTTGGCCGGAGCGGCCTTCTTCGCGGGGGCCTTCGCCGGGGCGGGTACGGCGGCAGCCGGCGCTTCGACCACCGGCGCGGGTGCGGGAGCCACCGCCTCGACGGGCGCGGCGGCCTTCGCCGGAGCCTTCGCGGGGGACTTGACGGGGGCCGCCTTCGCGGGCGCCTTGGCCGGGGCCGCAGCCTTCGCGGGGGCCTTGGCGGGGGCCTTGGCGGGGGCCTTGGCCGGTGCTGCGGCGGGGGCCGCCTTCTTGGTCACGGGAGCTGCCTTCTTCGCGGCGGGGGCCGCCTTCGTGGTGGGTGCCGCTTTCGCAGGGGCCTTCGCAGCGGGCGTGCCGGTGGCCTTCTTCGCCGGCGGCTTCGCGGCTGCCTTGGCCGGAGCCTCGGCCGGAGCCTTGGCGGGAGCCTTGACCGTGGGCTTGGCCGCAGCCTTGACCGGAGCCTTCGCGGCCGGCTTCCCGGCGGCCTTGGCAGGCGCCTTCGCAGCAGCCTTGGCAACCGCCTTCGCGGCCGGCTTCGCGGCCGCCTTGGCCGGGGCCTTCGCAGGAGCCTTCACGGCCGCCTTGGCCGGGGTCTTCGCAGGAGCCTTCGGGGCCGGGGCGGCCTTCTTGGCGGCGGGTGCTGCCTTCTTCGCGGGCGCCTTGGTCGTGGCAGCCTTCGCTGGAGCCTTGGCAGCGGGGACAGCGGCTGCCTTCTTCGCGGGCGCCTTGGTGGCGGGGGCGGCCTTCTTGGCAGGTGCGGGACTCACGGCGTGGGCCGCCTTCTTCGCGGGGGCGGCCTTGACCGCGGGGGCTGCGGCCGGGCGAGCGCGCGGCACAGGCTTGGGAGCGGGCTTCGCAGTCGTGGGCGCGACCGCCTTCGGGGCGGCCGCGGGTGCGGCCTTGGCCAGAGCCGCCGCCTTCACGGGCGTGGCGGGGGCCGCCGCCGGCGTGGCGGACGCAGGCGGGGGCCCAGCCCCTGCCTTCTCCTTGCGCGAGAAGACGTTGCGCAAGCGACTGCCGCTGGCCATGACGACTCCCTGCTCGGGCCCTCACATGATCGGACGCGCCGGGATGCTACGTGGCCCCCGATGCGCCCACAAAGAGCCACGCCGCACGATCCCGACCGCGGGCTGGACAGGCTACCCCAGATCGTCCATCGCGAGCGTGCAGTGTCCTCGCTGACCTCACGGACAAGGGCCGGCAGGAACCTGCTGGCCCGCCCAGGACGTACGCCACTAGGCTCGGTGCTGTCGCGGTGACGGGGACGAGTAGGTCCGGACGCAGCCATGAGCGACCTGGGGACGGTGCGAGCCCAGGGGTGTGCACGGGACGAAGATCACCCCCGAGCGGCACGCAGCACCGCAAGAGGGGTCTTTCGCCAGCCTGCTGGCGAGAGGCAAGGAGGGTGGTACCGCGGGACCCACAGGTCTCGTCCCTCCGTCGAGCCACACCGACGGAGGAAGACCATGAAGAAGCTCGCCCCGCAGGTCGACCTGCCCGCCCTCGAGCACGAGGTGCTGCAGCGCTGGGACCGCGATCGGGTCTTCGAGCGCAGCCTGGAGCAGACCGCCGGCGGCGAGCCGTGGGTGTTCTACGAGGGCCCGCCGACCGCCAACGGCAAGCCGGGCACCCACCACGTCGAGGCCCGGGTCTTCAAGGACCTCTTCCCGCGCTTCAAGACCATGCAGGGCCACCACGTGCCGCGCAAGGCCGGCTGGGACTGCCACGGGCTGCCGGTCGAGCTCGCCGTCGAGAAGGAGCTCGGCTTCTCCGGCAAGCAGGACATCGAGGCCTACGGCATCGCCGAGTTCAACGCGAAGTGCCGCGAGAGCGTGCAGCGGCACGTCGACGAGTTCGAGAAGCTCACGACCCGGTTGGCCTACGGGTTCGACCTGGGCGATGCCTACTGGACGATGCAGCCGAGCTACATCGAGTCGGTGTGGTGGAGCCTCAAGCAGATCCACGCGAAGGGCCTGCTGGTCCAGGACTACCGGGTGGCGCCGTACTGCCCTCGCTGCGGCACCGGCCTGTCCGACCACGAGGTCGCGCAGGGCTACCAGACCGTCGTCGACCCGTCGGTCTACGTCCGCTTCCCCATCACGTCCGGCCCGCACACCGACGCCGCGCTGCTCGTCTGGACGACCACGCCCTGGACGCTGGTGAGCAACACGGCGGTCGCGGTGCACCCGACGGTCACCTACGTGCTGGCCCAGACGCCGACCGAGAAGCTGGTCGTCGCCGAGCCGCTGCTGCACGTCCTCGGTGACGACGTCCAGGTCCTCGAGCGGTTCGCCGGATCGGAGCTCGAGCACACGACGTACTCCCGTCCCTTCGACTGGGTCGACATCCCCGGCGCCCACTTCGTCGGGCTGGCCGACTACGTCACGACCGAGTCCGGCACCGGCCTGGTCCACCAGGCGCCGGCGTTCGGCGCCGACGACCTGCTCGTCAGCAGGAAGTACGGCCTGCCCGTCGTGAACCCCGTCCGCCCGGACGGAACGTTCGAGGAGCACATCCCCCTCGTCGGCGGGTTGTTCTTCAAGAAGGCCGACCCGGCGCTCGTGCAGGACCTGCAGGCCCGCGGTCTGCTGTTCAGGCACCTGCCGTACGAGCACCCGTACCCGCACTGCTGGCGCTGCGACACCGCGCTGCTCTACTACGCACTGCCGTCCTGGTACATCCGCACGACGGCCGTGAAGGACCGGCTGCTCGAGGTCAACGAGGGCACCGACTGGCACCCGGAGACCATCAAGAACGGCCGGTACGGCGACTGGCTCGAGAACAACATCGACTGGGCGCTTTCGAGGAACCGCTTCTGGGGCACCCCCTTGCCGGTCTGGCGGTGCTCCGAGGACCACCTGACGGTGGTCGGGTCCTTGAAGGAGCTCTCTGAGCTCTCCGGTCAGGACGTGTCGGCGCTCGACCCGCACCGGCCGTTCGTCGACGACGTCACGCTGCCGTGCCACTGCGGCCAGACGGCGGCCCGGGTCCCGGAGGTCATCGACTGCTGGTACGACGCCGGGTCGATGCCGTTCGCCCAGGTCGGCTACCCGCACAGCGGCAAGGAGCTGGTCTACCCCGCGCAGTACATCTGCGAGGCCATCGACCAGACCCGCGGCTGGTTCTACACGCTCATGGCGATCGGGACGCTCGTCTTCGACCAGGGCTCCTACGAGACGGTGCTCTGCCTCGGGCACATCCTCGACGCCGAGGGCCGCAAGATGAGCAAGCACCTGGGCAACGTGCTCGACCCGCACGAGCTCATGGAGAAGCACGGTGCCGACGCCCTGCGCTGGTACATGCTCTGCGGCGGAAACCCCTGGTCTGCAAGGAGAGTGAGCTCCGAGCAGATCGACGAGGTCGTCCGCAAGGTGCTGCTCACCTGGTGGAACACCGCCTCGTTCTTCACCCTCTACGCCGATGCCAACGGGTGGTCGCCGGGCATGAGCGGCGAGCTCACGCTCATGGACGAGTGGGCGCTGTCGGAGCTGCACGCGACCGTTGAGGAGGTCACGGAGGCGCTCGAGGGCTTCGACCCGCTGCGGGCCGGCCGCCGCCTCAACCAGCTCATCGACGACCTCTCCAACTGGTACGTCCGCGTCTCCCGCCGCCGCTTCTGGGACGGCGACCCGGGCGCGCTGTCCACCCTGCACGAGGTGCTCACGACGCTGAACCGCCTCATGGCACCGTTCACGCCGTTCCTCGCCGAGGCTCTCCAGGAGGCCCTCGTCGGCGGCGACTCCGTGCACCTGCAGTCCTGGCCGGCAGCA
>JAODNF010000135.1 GCA_025464915.1 Frankiales bacterium
CCCGGCGCACTTCGTGCTGACGGTTGTGCCCGTCGCGTCGGTTCTCGCCGTGTAGACGTCGTAGACGCCCGGCGCCGCGTTGCTCGTGGGCAGGGTGCCCACGAGGTGGGAGGTGTCCGACGACTGCTGGTCGGTCGTCCCGTTGAGGCCGGGCGTTCCGGCAGCCCCGTAGGCCGACTGGAACTGCGCCGCGAGGAGCACGTGGTCGGAGGACGGGTTGAAGCCGGTGCCCGTCACCGTCGCAGCGCTGGTGCCGCTGTTGTTGGTCGATGCAGGGGAGATGCTCGTCGGCACGCCCGTGTTCGGGAGGGCGAACGCGGTCCCCGTGAACAGGCCGGCGGCGCCGGTCGTCAGGAGCGTGGTGCTCGCGAGGAGCGCCAGCGAGCGACGGACAGCAGGGGGGAGGGACATGGTTCTCCAGCGCTGAGTTGTGTGGAACCGCCATTCTGGGGCATGGCAGCCCGAGGTGTGGCTCAGTTCGGCGCCCGCAACCTGAATCCTGCCCTGCGAGTCAGGGCGTTTTATCCTGCTTTGTCCTGCATTGCAAGCATTTGCCGCTCAAGGACAGGTGCCCGAGGTCAATCGAAAAGCCGTGTTTCCGCTCTATTGCTTGCACAAGGGGTCGGACAGCGGCGGCCTCGACCTCGACCAGCTGCCCGCACCGCTGGCACATCAGGTGCACGTGCGCGACGTCCTCGGCCCGGACCGACCAGGTCGGGGACCCGTGGCCGAGGTGGGTGTGCTGGACCAGCCCCAGGTCCTCGAGCAGCGTCAGTGCGCGGTAGACGGTCGCGAGGTCTGCGTCACCACCCACAGCCGCCCGCACCTGCTCCGGCGTGGCGTGCCCGAGCTCGGCCACGGCCTCGAGGACACGCAGCCGCTGCTTGGTGACGCGGTGGCCAGCCGCGCGCAGCCGCTCGGCCGCGTCGGGAGCGCTGGTCGCCTTGCCCATGGGGAGAGGCTACGGGGACCGATACGGTGGCGGCGTGATCCGGCTGCTGCTGCTCGACGGGCTGCGGGAGGTGCCGGTCGACGCGCCCGTGCTGCGCGCCGACGACCTCGGAGTGGTCCGGGGTGAGGCGGTCTTCGAGACCCTGCGGGTGGTCGGGAGCCGCCCCTGCTACCTCGACGAGCACCTCGAGCGCTTCGGCCGCTCGGCCGCCAGCCTCGACATCCCCATGCCGCCGGGCTTCGACGAACTGGCTGCGAAGGCCGCCGCAGGGATCGAGGACGCAGGCCTTCGCCTGACGCTCACCAAGGGCGGGCTGGGCATGGCGGTGGTCTTCGAGATCGCGGCGGAGACCGTCGGGGGACGTTCCGGCATCCGGGTCGTGACACTGCCCCTCGGCCTGGCGAGCGACTTCCGCCGTACTGCCCCCTGGTTGCTGGGCGGCGCGAAGAGCACCAGCTATGCCGTGAACATGGCCTCTTCGCGGGAGGCGCACCGCAGGGGCGCGGACGACGCGATCTGGACGAGCACGGACGGGTACGTCCTGGAGGCACCCACCTCGACGGTCGTTGCCCACCTGGACGGTCGCTGGGTCACTCCCCCTGCGGAGACCGGGATCCTCGCCGGGACGACGCTGCGGGCCTGCGCGTCGCTCGTCGAGATCGCGACGCTGCCGCTGACGGTCGACGACCTGGCCGCTGCGGCAGAGGTCGTGCTGCTGTCGTCAGTGCGGGGGGTCGCTCCCGTCACAGACCTCGACGGGCGCAAGCTGGTGACGCCCGCGGGTCGTGCGCTGCAGTCAGCGTTCGAGGCCTCGCTACGCCGCTGACGGACCTGGCTCCGGCCGCTCGTGCGACATCAGGTCGGCCGACCGGGGCCCGCAGACGAGGTCCAGCAGCAGGGACAGCGGGATGCCCTGCTCGAGCAGCGCCATGGGGGACATCAGGGTCTCCAGCCGTTGGGGGGTCACAGGTACAAGGTCGGCTCCGCGCTGCCCCCGCATTGACCTCTGACCGGGTGGTTGTCCGCTGACCCGTCCCGACCACGTGGTTGGGCCGTTCGCCGCCGCAGCCTGGGTGCAGGCCCATTCGGGTGAACGCCCGTGCCGCGCACGGGTCTTGGAACCCTCCACGACGACCGGCGCGATCGCCACCAGGACGCCGTCCCGCGGCTCGAGGCTGTCACGGCGAGGACATGCGAACCCCTGGGCACTTCCACCTGCCGAGGCGGGTGGGCCGGCTGGACTGAGCCGACGCCCAGGGGTTCGGGTGCCTGTCGTGGAATCGCCGTACACCGTCAGACGGTGCGCGGTGGTCCGCGTCGTCAGACGGCGCCTAGCGGACAACCACCTCACGAGTCCGGTTGTTACTCAATGCTTCGGACCACCTCCCTTCACGTGTACGACAAGCGTAAGTCGGCTCTTGCGCCGTGTCACGCCGAATAGCCTGGAGCCATGAGAGACCTCGTGGCGCTGCGGCATCCCGCCGCGCCGCTGGGTCGAGGCCTGTACGAGTCGCTCTACCTCACCGCGACCTCGCCCGAGGGGGACCGCGCCCTGTGGCTGCGGCACACCTGGCTCAAGGCGCCGGGGAAGCAGCCGCAGCCCGTCCTCTGGATCACCTGGTGGGGCCCGGAGCTGACGCAGACCAGGGGGCCGGGGACGGCGGAGCTGACCGGTTCCCGCTCGCAGGGGTCACTGGAGGCGCACCGCTGGGACCTCGGCTGGAGCTCCGACCACGAGCCGGTCCCCTACCTGCCCAAGGCCCTGTACGACCGGCGCTTCCCGCGCTCGAACGGCGCCCTGCTCGTCCCTCACGGCACGGTCAGCGGCACGTTCGACGGTCACGACCTGACGGGCTGGTCGGCCGTCGTGGGCCACAACTGGGGTGCCGAGCACGCCCACGCCTGGGAGTGGCTGCACGGCACCGACGGCGACGACTGGTTCGACCAGCTGCGCGTGAAGCCGATGTCGCACTCGCCGTGGCTGACGCTGTCGACGACCCACCTCGACGGGAAGACCAGGCGGTCGCGCACCCCGCTGAAGGTCGACGTGACCTGGGGCGCCACGGTCGAGTGGGACTACGACAGCCCGGCCGGACCGTCCCGCGACGTCCGCAACTCCTCCGTCGCGACGGCTGTCATCGACGAGCGCAGGTTCCAGGCCACCGTCGAGCGCGGCGCATGACGGTCGTCTCATGGGGCGGCAGCGCGGTCGAGCTCGTCGGCCCCGACGTCCTGGTCGACGACGTCGTCGCGTGCCTGCCTCCGTTCTACGACGTGGGCACGCAGGTGTCCGTCGGGGTCACCGCCGAGCTCTCCCTCGAGACCGGCATCGCCACCCTCCACCTCGACGACGGGCTGGGTGTCAGCGGGCCACCGTCTGCGGAGATCCACCGCGCCTGCGCCTCCCGGATCGAGCTGGTCCTCGTCGACCGCTTGCCGGACCTGGTCGCCGTCCACGCCGGCGTCGTCGCGGACGACCGGGGGGTGATGCTGTTCCCGGGCCGGTCGATGGTCGGCAAGAGCACCCTGACCCGCGCCCTCCTCGACGCCGGCTGCGACTACCTGTCCGACGAGTTCGCCCTGCTCGGCGACGACGGCCGCGTCCACCCCTACCCGCGCGCCATGACGCTCCGCACGCCGACCGGGTCCGAGCGGCACGTCCCGGACAACGCGGTGGCCGTCGACGCTGCGCCGCGCGGGGCCCGGCTGGTGGCGCTGCTGACGTTCGGAAGTGCCTGGGAGACAAGGGATCTCACGCCCGGCGAGGCCACCATGGGACTCATCGACAACTGCGTCAGCATCCGCCGCGAGCCGGCGCGCGCCCTCACGGCGCTCACCGCCCTCGCCGAGACGGCCGGTGCGGTGGCCGGCACCCGCGGCGACGCCGCGGAGACCGCCGCCCGGCTGATGGGTCGCTAGGGCGTCCGCCTCCGGGCGGCCGGGACTCGGTGCGACCGCCAGCAGGTCAGCACGTCACTGACGCGCCGGGCCGTCCGCTGCGGAGGCACCGGGAGCACCGTGCGACCGACCGTCCATGTCACTGCCTGCTGCATCGCCACTGCCTGCTGCATCGCGTGCCTCCATCGCCCGCCGCGCCCACGCTGGGCCCGGACAGGATGGTCTCGGCAAGCCCGCACCCGCCGCTGGAGGTCGATCGGCACAAGTAGTCACGCGATGACCCGTGCGCGCTTCCCGGACACCACCCCGTTCGTCCGGTACGTGGTCAGTTCCGCCCATCTTCGACGGATCGCTGGATCTGTCCGGGCGGGCACCCGACAACCAGAGGCATGCACACCCCGCTGCGCACGAGGCTGCACCGCCACCTTCTCGTCGTCGGCGGCACCCTGGCCGTCCTCGGCCTCGGCTCGGTAGCGGTCTGGACCCAGCTCGACACCGGCACCGCCGTGGATCGGGCCCAGCGGCAGGACCGCGACGCGCTCCAGGGGTCCCTCGCAGGGCTGACGAAGCAGTACTTCACAGCGACCTTCCTCGCGACGGCCACGGCCGCCGGCAGCACGGCGTGGACGTTCGACCGGCGCGACGCTGCACGCCTCGAGCACCTCAGGACGACGTCACCCCTGACGTCCTACGGGGCGCAGCTGCTGGACCTCGACGGCTCCGAGCTCGCCGCGTCCTCCGCAGACTTCCCTGCCTTCACGCGCCCGGGACTCAGCGATGTCGTGCAGGTCGCCGGCCACGACCTCGTCGGGTTCACCGTGCCGGTCACCAGGGCCGGTGCTCCGCGGGCCTTCCTCACCGCGTGGGCCGACGTCCGCCAGTGGGCGCTGCAGGGCTACAACCGCAACCTGCGGATCGGCGAGGGCGCCGTGCCCTTCGTCCTCGACAGCCGCGGCGTCGTCGCCGCCTCCGGTGACGTCATGCAGATCGGCAGGCGGCTCGACCTCGTCCTGCCGAGCTCGACGGCCACTCGGTCCTGGCACGGCCGCGACGTCGTGGTGTCCAGCGGCAACAGCGGCCTCGGCTGGCACAGCGTCACGGTGCAACCGCGGACCGACTGGGCACCTGGCGTCACGGCCAGCCGCAACCGCGCGTTCACAGCCGTGGCCGCGCTGCTCACCCTCGTGCTCGGCCTGCTGGTCTGGGTCCTGTACCGCGGCCAGGTCGTGCAGCGCCAGCTGGCGGAGGAGCGGCTCCATGACCCGCTCACCGGCCTGCCGCAGCGACGCGTGCTCGAGCTCAAGCTGGACGCGGCTCTCGTGCGCCAGCGCAGGACCGGCGCCCGAGTCGCTCTGCTCTACGCAGATCTCGACGGCTTCAAGGACGTCAACGACCGTCACGGGCACGGCGCCGGCGACCAGCTGCTGCAGGCCGTGGCCGCACGCCTCGTCGAGGCGGTTCGTGAGGAGGACCTCGTCGTCCGCCTCGGCGGGGACGAGTTCGCGATCCTGATCGAGGGTGGGGAGCCGGCCGACCTGCGCGCGCTCGTCACCCGCGTCGTCGCGACGGTGGAGCAGCCCAGACGCATCGGGCGAGACGTGCTCACGCCGCGGGTCTCGATCGGTGGCGCCCACGCCTGCCGCGCTGTCACCCCCGACGAGCTCCTCCACGCGGCGGACCTGTCCATGTACGAGGTGAAGGCGGGCCACCGGCTGCTGCTGACCGACCTCGACGCGCTCTCGCCCTCCGTGCCTCGTCAGGTGTCGAGCAGCAGGATGTCGGCCCCGGAACCCGGTCGGCCCAGCAGGTAGCCCTGCCCGCAGACCCCGAGCTCAGCGAGGAAGTCGCGCTGCTCGGAGGTCTCGATGCCCTCCGCCACGCAGGCGAGCTCGAGCGTCCTGGCCAGTTGCGCCACGGCACGCACGATGGCCTGCTCCTGGCGTCCGTGCGGCAGGCCGCGCGTGAACGAGATGTCGATCTTCAGCGCCGTCACCGGCAGCTGCTGCACGTAGCGCAGCGACGCGTAGCCGGTGCCGAAGTCGTCGATGGCGATGCCCACGCCGGCCGCCCTGAGCGACTCGAGCGCCGCGACGGTGGTGGGCGAGGCGTCGATGAGGGCTGACTCCGTCAGCTCGAGGATGAGGTGCTTCGGAGACAGGCCGGCTTGGCTGAGCACGGTGAGAACCCCTGCGGCATAGCCCTTCTCGGTCGTCTGCGTGGCCGACACGTTGACCGCGATGTGGAGGTCCGCCCGGCCGGCGGCGTGCCACTGCACGCACTGCCGGACCGCGCGCTCGAGCACGAGGTGACCCAGGGCACCGATGGACCCGTTCTCCTCGGCGATGTCGATGAACAGCGCCGGCGAGACCTGCTCGCCGTCCGGCGTGCGCAGGCGGCAGAGCGCCTCCGCGCCGAGGACAACGCCGGAGCCGAGATCGACGACCGGCTGGTAGGCGACCTCGATCTCGTCGGCGAGCAGCGCGTGCCGGAGGGCGGCTTCCGCCGACCGGCGGCGACCGGCCTCGAGGTGAAGCCCCATGTCGAAGACCGTGTGCCGGTTCTTGCCCGCGGCCTTGGCCCGTCGGAGCGCCTGACCAGCCCGGTGCATCAGCTCGTCGATGTCCGGGACCTCGCCGTCCGGGTGCTGCACGAACACGCCGGTGCTGGCCGTCACCACCAGCTCCTCGCCGTTCACGACCAGCGGGTCACTGAGGTGGCGCTCGATGCGCGCGGCCAGC
>JAODNF010000273.1 GCA_025464915.1 Frankiales bacterium
GACTCGGCATACCTGCTGGGTCGGGAGTACGCGATCGCGTCGGCCTGCGTGACGGCCTCGGGAGGTCTCTCGCCCTCGACCGTCGCCTGGTAGCTCACCTCGATCCGGCCCAGCGGCGCCGTGAAGACGTGCGCCGGCCCGGAGCCCGGCATGTCGACCACGCGGCAGCCGATGTCGCCGGTGTCCCCGACGACCACGAGGGACCCCGAGGCAGCCGGATCGGTGACGGCCACCTGGAGCACGACCTCGGAGGGCTCGTCGACGCGCATGACGAGCCGGGAGGCGACGGTGCGGCGGATCAGGTCTTCGGCTTCTTGTGGTTGATCGTGTCGACGGCTGTCGGCATCGGGGTCTGACCCGTGACCTTCACGTTCTTCGCAGCCTTGGGCTTCTTGGCCTCACGACCGCCCTTGTCCTTGCTCATGATGTGACCTCACTGCTGCTGTGCGCGGGAGTGCAAGGGGGTGGAACCGTCATCCTCTCACGAACCCGGCGCTGCGGAGCGGACAGCGGGCGCACGTCCGGCTACGCTGGGGAGCGGCGCAGCTCTGGAGCAACCCCGACCGGCGCCGGCACGTCGCACGTCGTGGAGCCGGTCGACCTGGCGAACGCGACAGGGACGGGACCAGCGGCCAAGACCGGCCAAGACGGCCACCCGGCGATCCCCGTCACGGCACGGCGCGTGAGCACCAGCGCCTCGGCCTCTCGCCCGGGGTCGTCGACAGGAGGAACGTGGCCACACGAGGCGGGCGCCGACAGGGCGCTCCCCGGTCCGGCGGGGCCCGACCGGCGTCCCGACCGGCGCAGCGCGAGACCGGGCTCATCGCCGTCCTCGCCAAGGCCGTGCGAGACGTCGAGCTGGCCGTCCAGCGCGGCCGGGTCGGTCCGAGCGTCCGCACCACGTTCCAGGTCGTCGCGCTGCTCGTCCGTGAGGAGCGCGGCCGCGTCAAGACCGAGGCGATCAGCGAGGCCGCCCGCGCCGACAAGATGAAGCGCATCGACGCCGTGGCGACCGTCCTGGCCCGCACCGCGGCCCGCGACGGGACGCTGCTCAGCCTGCTGGCCGAGGACGCCCCGCTGCTCGACGGCGCCCGGACCCTGATGCACGAGATGTACCAGAAGGCCGGTCTCGAGACGCCCGAGGAGCCGGTGGAGAAGGCCGCCCCCCAGGCGACGGCCAAGGTGGACCGGCAGGTCGTGCCGCAGTCGGTGATCTCGCGGCGGCTCGCGAACCCCTTCATGGAGCCCGACTACGAGGCCGTCCCGGCGATGCGCCGACCGGCCACCAGGATGCTGTCGACGTGGGAGCTCCTCGGTCCCCTGCTGCGGTCGTTCGAGGAGGCCAGCGGCGGCGCGATCTCCTGCATGGAGCTGCCACCGCCCGGACCGCTGAAGGTCGGGGACGGCCTGGAGCTCATGCCGCACCAGTCGCAGGTCGTCGAGGCGGCCGCCGAGGGGCATCGCACCTTCCTGCTCGCCGACGAGCCGGGCCTCGGCAAGACCGCGCAGGCGCTGCTCGCCGCCAAGGCCGCCGACGCCTTTCCGCTGCTCGCGGTCGTCCCCAACGTCGTCAAGACCAACTGGGCACGCGAGGCCGGCATCTGGACGCCGCACCACCCGGCGACGGTCATCCACGGGGACGGCGACGAGATCGACGCGTTCTCCGACATCGTCATCGTCAACTACGAGGTGCTCGACCGGCACGTCGGCTGGCTCGGCAAGCTCGGGTTCCGGGCGATGGTCGTGGACGAGGCGCACTTCATCAAGAACAAGTCCTCGCAGCGGTCACGGCACGTGCTCGAGCTCTCGGAGCAGCTCCGCAAGCGGACCATGCGACCGCTGCTCATGGCGCTCACTGGCACACCGCTCATCAACGACGTCGAGGACTTCCTCGCCATCTGGGAGTTCCTCGGCTGGATCGACGGCAAGGAGCCGACGAGCGAGCTGATGGCCGAGCTCGAGGACATCGGCCTCACTCCCGTGGACAGCGAGTTCTACCCGCAGGCTCGTGAAGCCGTCATCGACATGGGCATCGTGCGCCGCCGCAAGATCGACGTGGCCAAGGACATCCCGGCGCGCAGGATCGCCGACATCCCGGTCGAGCTCGACGGCGCTCTCGGCCGCTCCATCAAGGAGGCCGAGCGCACGCTGGCCCGTCGCCTGGTCAAGAGGTACGAGAGCGCTCTCGCCGCCCGCGACGCGGGCGTGCAGGTCACCGGCGTCGACCACGCCCTGGTGCGCCAGGTCTGCACCTGGGAGCGGCGCGACGCCGACGAGGCCGACACCGGCGACAACGTCTTCACGATGATGCGGACCATCGGCCAGGCCAAGGCGGTGCTCGCCGCCGACTACGCGGCCCAGCTCGCCCGCAACGTGGGCAAGGTGGTGTTCTTCGCCAAGCACATCGACGTCATGGACGCCGCTGAGGCGACCTTCGCCCAGCGCGGCCTGGGTTACTCCTCGATCCGTGGCGACCAGACCCCCAAGGCGCGCACGGCCGCGATCGACTCCTTCACCAACGACCCGGCGACGCAGATCATCGTCTGCTCGCTCCAGGCGGCGGGTGTCGGCATCAACCTGCAGGTCTCCTCGAACGTGGTCCTCGCGGAGCTGTCCTGGACCGATGCCGAGCAGACCCAGGCCATCGACCGCGTCCACCGCATCGGTCAGGACCAGCCGGTGACGGCGTGGCGAATCATCGCCGCGCAGACGATCGACGCCCGCATCGCCGAGCTCATCAGCGACAAGGCCGGCCTGGCCGCCCGCGCCCTGGACGGCTCCGACGAGGCGGTCGCGAAGTCCGTCGACATCCAGCTCGAAGCCCTCATCACCCTCCTCACGGACGCGCTGGTCAGCAAGGAGTAGGACATGTGCCGCAGCATCAAGCCGCTCAACAACTTCGAGCCCCCCACCACGGACGACGAGGTGCGGGCTGCCGCGCTGCAGTACGTCCGCAAGATCAGCGGCGCGGCCAAGCCGGCCTCCGTCAACGAGGCCGCGTTCGCGGCGGCGGTGGCGCAGGTCGCCGAGGCCTCCCGCGTGCTGCTCGACAGCCTCGTCACGACCGCGCCGCCCAAGAACCGCGAGGTCGAGGCCCTCAAGGCCAAGGCCCGCGCCGAGGCCCGCTACGGCTCCTGACGGGCTGACTAGGCGATCTTGGGGACCGGGCCGAGATCGGCCACCTGGCTGCGTACCTCGCCATCGGTCAGCTGGAGGTCCGCCCAGGGCAGGTAGCGGGTGCCACGCGTCAGGCGAGCGACCCCGGCGGCCACCAGCCACGGGCCCTGCGCGTCGTAGCGGTCGTACCCGAGGCGCGCGGCCAGCGCCCGCCGGCCGACGACCAGGCCCTCGATGCGGAGCGCAGCGAAGGCCCCGAGGATCGGGCCGTCCTGCACCAGCCGCACGTCGAGGACGCGGCCGAGGTCCTCACCACCCGGTCCCACGACCGGGAGCCCGAGCAGATCAGCGCCTCGCATCGCGCGCCCCCGGGATCCGCTCGACGAAGTACGTCCGCGCCCGGTCCTCGTTCTCGTGCACACCGAGCTCGACCCGGGAACGGGCGACCGTGACCTGCGCACCGAGGTCGGTCAGGAGCTCCATCCCGATCCGTCCGGGATCCGCCCCGCTGTGCCGGGACAGCGCGTGCGACCAGAACACCAGCCACGAGCCCAGCCTGCCTCCGAGCCGGGGACCGAGGGCCTGGGGTCCAGTGAGCAGTGCGATGACGTAGGGCGGCGAGCCGTCCTCGGGGACGTGCAGCTCGACGTCGTCGACGTTGCCGACCGCCGCGCCGTCGGTGTCGACGACCTGCCGGTCGAGCAGGTGCAGCGCGAGGTCGCGCACGCGGCCGGTCACTGGCCGGCCTTGGTGGCGATCATGAGCGGGATGGCGGCGAACGCGACGACCGTCAGGAGCACGAGGTAGACGGACGCGAGGGCGTTCACCACCCGCCCGTTCACAGACTCCCCCATGTAGTCGGGGTCGTTCGCCACGACCAGGATCGGCAGGTAGGTAAGCGGCAGGGCGACGGCCGAGAACACCAGGCTGTACTCGGTGACCTTGACCGGGTCCAACGTGGTGAGGATGAGCATCGCGCCGAGGACGACGGAGATCAGGACGACGGCGTGGAAGCGCGCCGCCTCGCGAGGAGCGGTGCGCTTGCCCCACTGCCAGCCGAGGTACTGGGACAGCGAGTAGCCCGTCGACAGCGCGGTCTCGAGCGCTGCGCCGAAGGTCGCGGCCACGAACCCGACGATGAGGAACGCCAGCCCGACCTTGCCCAGTGAGAGGACCACCGGCAGGGCGACCTGGTCGAGGTGGTCCACGCCGATGCCCTGCGGGAGCAGGACGAGGGTCGCGCAGGCGGCGATCGCCAGCGACAGCAGGCCGCCGAGCGGGAACCCGAGGTAGACGTTGAGCCGCTCCGTCCTGAGGTCCTTGCGCGACCAGCCCTCCTCGACCGCTCCGGAGGAGAAGAAGAAGACCTCGTAGGGCGTCATGGCCGCGCCGAACAGCGAGACCGCGTAGAAGAGGTAGGTCGGGTGACCCTCGCCGTCCGGGACCGACGGGTGGGTGGCCTGGCGGAGCAGCTCGCTCCAGTCCGGCCCGAGCTGCCAGAGGGCGACGGCGAACGCCAGCAGGGCGAGGCCCGCCAGGCCGAAGGCCTGCTCCATCTTCTCGAAGGGCATCCGCCAGATGACGAACCACACGAGGAAGGCGACCAGCGGCACGAACAGCAGGTAGCTGACGCTGGTCGCGAGCTCGAGAGCGAGCGCGACACCGCCGACCTCGGCCGCCAGCGTCAGGAACGTGACGAACGTCGAGGCGACGAGGTTGGCCAGGCCGGCGCGTGGCCCCAGCCGCTCCCTGACGAGGTCGAAGGTGCCGCGCCCCGTCACCGCGGCGACCCGGCCGCTCATGTCGGCGAACAGGCAGATGCCGACGACGCCGATGACGACGACCCAGGCGAGGCTCAGGCCGAACCGGGCACCCACGACCGCGTTCGCGACCAGGTCACCGATGTCGACGAAGCCGCCGATGGCGGTGAGGATCCCGAGGAAGACCTTCAGCACGACCTTCACTGGAAGTGCTCCGCGAGGAACCGGAGCTCGTCCAGCGTCGAGCGCAGCCCGTCGGCCAGGGCCGGCAAGCGGTCGAGGTGCCCGCGCCGGCAGGCGATCCGCATCTGCGACAGGCCGGTCGTGGCGGACGCGAGCAGGTCGTCGACGGTGCCCTTCAACCGGTCGGCCGCGGCGTTCGGCGGCTGGACACCGTCGAACGTCGACTGCACGGCCAGCGCGTCCTTCTCCGCGTTCCCGATGAGGACCGAGAGGTAGGGCTCGCCGGCCTTGTGCCGGCGGGCTGCGTCCGCCCCCAGGATCGCCGTCGACAGCGAGGAGGCGACCGCCTTGGCCGTGTTGCCGGCCTTCAGCTCGTAGTCGCGGTCGTTGAAGGACGGCGAGACGCAGCCGGCGACCAGGACGAGGACGAGCAGCCTCCTCACCGGGGGCCGTGCCGCAGCACGAGCACCGCGAGCACGCCCACCAGCAGCCCGAGCTGCAGCCATGCCCCCGCCAGCACGAACCCCTGGTTCATGCCCGGGCTCTCCCCCAGGCGATCATGAGTGAAACGCGCCTGCGGTGGGGAGGGTGATCTTGTGCTCGGACTGCCCCCCGGCGTGACTGCCTGCCTCTTCGACCTCGACGGCGTCCTCACGGACACCGCCTCCGTGCACCAGGCCGCGTGGAAGCAGGTCTTCGAGGAGCACACCGGCCGCCCCTTCACCGCCGAGGACTACCAGGAGTACGTCGATGGCAAGCCGCGCGAGGACGGCGTGCGCGACTACCTGGCAAGTCTCGGACCGAAGCCGGACGAGGCCACGGTCACGAAGGTCGCCGACCGCAAGAACGACCTCGTCCAGGACCGGATCGCGCGGGACGGCGTCACGGTCTTCGAGGGCAGTCGGCGCTACCTCGAGGCCTGCCGCGACGCCGGGATCCGGCGTGCCGTCGTCTCCAGCAGCGCCAACACCGAGCTCGTCCTGAAGGTGACGGGCCTGGCGGCCCTGGTCGAGGAGCGCGTCGACGGGGTCACGGCGAAGGAGCGGCACCTGCCGGGCAAGCCGGCCCCGGACACGTTCCTGGCCGGGGCGGCAGCGCTCGGGCTGACGGCGAGGGACTGCGCCGTCTTCGAGGACGCCCTCGCCGGCGTGGAGGCCGGCCGGGCGGGCGACTTCGGCCACGTGGTCGGGGTCGACCGGGTCGGGCACGCGGATGACCTTCGGCGCCACGGAGCCGACGTGGTGGTCCAGGACCTGGCCGAGCTGCTGCCGTGATCGAGAAGGACTGCTTCCCCGTCGAGCCGTGGTGCCTGCGCGAGACCTCGCTGGACCTGGCCACGATCGCCCAGACGGAGTCGCTGTTCGCGCTGTCCAACGGCCACGTCGGCCTCCGCGGCAACCTGGACGAGGGCGAGCCGCACGGCATCCCCGGCACCTACCTGGCGGGCGTGCACGAGATCCGACCTCTCCCCTACGCGGAGGCCGGGTACGGCTACCCGGAGTCCGGCGAGAGCGTCATCAACATCACCAACGGCAAGCTGGTCCGGCTCCTCGTCGATGACGAGCCGCTCGACGTCCGCTACGGCGATCTGACCCGGCACGAGCGGGTGCTCGACTTCCGCGCCGGCACCCTGACGCGGGAGCTCGACTGGACCTCCCCCGCGGGCAAGCCGATC
>JAODNF010000173.1 GCA_025464915.1 Frankiales bacterium
CGACGAGCAGGGCCTTCAGCGGCGCGGTCTCGTCGCCGGTGGGCGGCGGCAGGCGCTTGACGATGGCTTCCAGCACGAGGTCGATGTTGAGGCCGGTCTTGGCCGAGATCGGCACGGCCTCGGACGCGTCGATGCCGATCACGTCCTCGATCTGCTGCTTGATGCGGTCGGGCTCGGCCGCCGGCAGGTCGACCTTGTTGAGCACGGGCACGATCTCGTGGCCGGCGTCGAGTGCATGGTAGACGTTGGCGAGCGTCTGGGCTTCCACGCCCTGGGATGCGTCGACCACCAGCAGCGAACCCTCGCAGGCCGCGAGCGAGCGCGACACCTCGTAGGTGAAGTCCACGTGGCCCGGGGTGTCGATCATGTGCAGGACGTAGTCCCTGCCGTCGTCCGCGGTCCACGGCAGCCGGACGTTCTGGGCCTTGATGGTGATGCCGCGCTCGCGCTCGATGTCCATCTTGTCGAGGTACTGCGCGCGCATCTGGCGTGCCTCGACGACGCCCGTGACCTCGAGCATGCGGTCGGCCAGCGTCGACTTGCCGTGGTCGATGTGGGCGATGATGCAGAAGTTCCTGATGAGCTCCTGCGGGGTGTTCGAAGGCACAGGCCAGTCTATCGGTGGACGGCCTCGCCCCCGACCCAGACGCCGGCGACGTCGAGCAGGGCGTCGGCGTCCACCGTCGGATCACCCCGCACCGCCAGCAGGTCCGCGTCCGCGCCGCGCGCGAGCACCCCCTCCGACAGCCCGGCGTCCGTCCCCATGACGATCCGGGCCCGGCGCTCGAACAGCGCTCCCGGCGATCCGGGCCTGGCGCTTCGTCCGACTCCTGCCCTGGAACGAGGTCGGCGTAGCAGGCTCGGCAAGCAACGTGCTCGGTTGCGAGCCGCTTCTGCTGCGTCGCGGGCTCGTCGCGATCTTCCGCGTCTGGTGCCCGCCATGCCGTCAGCGACGCCGAGACCCGGAAGATCGCGGACGGGCAGCTGCCGAGAGGAGCGGTTGCCGGTGGTCGCTGTCCGTAGGGTGAGGACATGCCCGACGAGGACGAGCGAGCCCGGGCCCTGCTGGACGCGCAGGGCAAGGCGGCGACGCTGTTCGCCGAGGTCGAGAGCCGTGGCCTGGTCCGCGCAGGACGCACCGAGCTCGAGGTGCAGCACGCGGTCCGGGACCTCGCCGCCGAGCTGCTCGGCGTCCAGAAGCACTGGCACAAGCGGGTCGTCCGGGCCGGCGAGAACACCCTCGAGCCGTACGCCGAGAACCCGCCCGACCGCACCCTCGCCGACGACGACATCGTGTTCCTCGACCTCGGGCCGGTCTTCGAGGAGTGGGAGGCCGACTTCGGGCGGACCTACGTCCTCGGCGACGACCCGGTGAAGCACCAGCTGCGCGACGACCTCGAGGTCGTGTTCGACGCCGGCCGCGCGTACTTCGAGGCGCACCCGGACATCACGGGCGAGCAGCTGTTCACGGAGGTCACCCGGCTGGCGGCCGAGCGCGGCTGGGAGTTCGGCAACTACCACTGCGGTCACGTCGTGGGCGAGTTCCCGCACGTGCAGGTCGACGAGGCGCGCACCCACTACCTGATCGGGGCGGGCAGCACGAAGCCGATGCGCCGCCCTGACCTCGAGGGCAAGTTGACGCACTGGATCCTCGAGGTCCACCTCGTGGACCGGGAGCGCCGGATCGGCGGGTTCTACGAGGAGCTGCTGACGCTCTAGCTGGGCCCTGTCATGCGAGCCGGGTGACCTCGACGGTCACTCCGAGGGACTGCAACCCGCCTCCGGCGTACACGCCCTTGAGCGGCGGGAGGTCGGTGTAGTCGCGCCCTCGCGCGACCACGACGTGCCGCTCTCCGGCCGGGATGCCGTTCGTCGGGTCGAAGCCCCACCACGCGCCGAGCCAGACCTCGACCCAGGCGTGCGACTCTCCCGTGACCTGCTCGCCGACGACCGGCTCCTTGCGCGGGTGCAGGTACCCCGAGACGTAGCGCGCCGGGATGCCCGCCTCGCGCAGCAGCGACAGCGTCACGTGCGCGATGTCCTGGCAGACGCCCTTCTTCAGCTTCCACGCGTCCGTCGCGGACGTCGCGACCCCGGTGGACCCGGGGACGTACGCGACGTTCTCACGCACCAGTGCAGTCAGCGCGAGCGCGACCTCGCGCGGCGAGCCGGTGACGCCGCGGGCGACGGCCCTCAGGTCGTCATCCGGCTCGGTGCGCGGAGACGGCCGCATCAGCTCGACGTTCCGGTCCGCGCTGGCCTCGAGCAGCTCCCACGTCGCGTTGCCGGGCTCGTCCGCTGCGACGGTGTCGACGACGGAGGTGCAGGTGACCTGCAGCTCGTCGTGCGGGACGTGCACGTCGAACGCCGTGACCTGCGTCCCCCAGTAGTCCCAGTACCGGTGCTGCAGCACCTCCGGATGCGTCGTGACCTCGCTCGACAGGGCGAGCTGACGGAGGTCGGTCTGCGGGATGAGTCGGGCCTCGTTGTACGACGACTGCACCTCGTGGTCGTAGCGGTAGCCGGTCGCGTGCCGGATCTGGATCCTCACGAGTCGGCCGTCCACGCGAGCGCTGCCGTGTGGTGGAAGTAGCGACCAGCGACGGCGGAGCCGACATCGGCGCAGGTGGTCTGGAGCATGTCGAGGAGGTACGGGAGGTCGCCGAGCAGGTCCGACGAGACCCGGAACTCCAAGTCCGTGCGCGCCCGCCCCAGGAGCCGACGGGCCATGTCCTCCGTGCCCACGCGCCCGGCCGTCGGGTCCAGCTCCGTCAGGCACCTCTCGGCCTGCACGAGAGCGGCGTAGACCGACCGCGGGAAGAGCCGGTCCAGGACCAGGAACTCGACGACCTTCTCCGGCTCGACCGCGGAGCGGTAGGTCCGCAGGTACGCCTCGTGGGCGCTGCAGGACTTCAGCAGCCCGATCCAGCCGGACGACGCACCACGCTGCTGGCCGCGGGCCCAGAGCAGCCGGGCGGTCATGTCGACGCGCTCGAGGGAGCGGCCGAGGACGAGGAACCGCCAGCCGTCGTCGCGGGGCATCGTGCCGTCGAGCAGCCCGCCGACGAAGGCGGCCCGCTCACGGACGTACCGGAAGAAGCCGCCGGGCCCGTGCCGCTCCGCCGCCGCCTGCTGGGCGGGGAGCGCGTGGTAGGTCGCGTTGAGCGCCTCCCACAGCTCGGAGCTCAGCGCCTCGCGGACACCGCGCGCGTTCTCACGGGCGGCCGACAGGGCACCGACGATCGAGGAGGTGTCGCCGCGGTTGAAGGCGAGCTGCGCGGTCGTCAGGCGCGCGTCGAGCGGTCCCTCGGGCAGCGGAACGCCCATCACCGAGAGCACGTCGCGGCAGGCGGTGTGCTCGTCGACCCAGGGGTCCTCGATCAGGGTGTGCACGTGCACGTCGAGCAGCCGGCTGGTGTCCTCGGCGCGCTCGACGTACCGGCCGATCCAGTACAGCGACTCGGCGACCCGGCTCAGCACGACGTGCTCCTGCTCTGCTGCTGCTGCTGTTGCTGCTGCTGGTCGGCGAAGGAGGCGTTGCCGAGCTCCAGC
>JAODNF010000185.1 GCA_025464915.1 Frankiales bacterium
CGTCGGGGTCGAGGACCAGCAGGAGGACCGCGCCGACCACTGCGCCGACGACGCCCGAGGCGACCAGCCGCAGCGCACGTTGCTTCTGCCCCTCCAGCTCTCGCCGGTAGGCGACCGAGCCGCCGGCGTACCCGGCCACGAGACCGACGGAGGACGTCGTGTTCGCCAGCACCGGTGGCAGGCCGGCGGCCAGCAGGGCGGGGTACGTCAGCAGGGTGCCGCCACCTGCCAGGGCGTTGACGCCCCCGCCGAGGAACCCCGCACCGACCACGAGTGCGGCGTGCGCGAGGTTCACAGGCCGTGCTTCAGCAGGCCTGCCGTGTAGGCCTGCTCGAGCGCCTGCCACGACGCCTCGATGACGTTCTCGTGCACGCCGACCGTGCTCCACTCCGAGGTGCCGTCCGTGGTGTCGACGAGGACCCGCGTGACGGCGTCGGTGCCGTGCGCACCGCTGACGATGCGGACCTTGTAGTCGACCAGGTCGAAGGCCGCGAGGGCGGGGTACAGCTCGAGCAGGGCCGACCGCAGGGCGTTGTCGAGCGCGTTGACCGGGCCGTTGCCCTCCCCCGTCGCGACGATCCGCGCACCCTCGGCGGCCAGCTTCACGGTGGCCTCGCTCACCACCTTGTCGTCGCGGTGCTCGACGATGACGCGCCAGCTCTCGAGGTCGAAGAACCGCGGTCGGCTGCCCAGTGCCTCGCGCAGCAGCAGCTCGAAGGACGCGTCCGCTGCCTCGAAGGAGTAGCCCACGGCCTCGAGGTCCTTGACCTTGTTGAGGACCTCGGCAGCCGTCGCGGCATCGACGTCGAGACCGAGCGCCTTGCCCTTGAGCTCCACCGTCGCGCGCCCGGCCAGCTCGCTCATGAGCAGCCGCATGTCGTTGCCGACGACCATGGGGTCGGCGTGCTGGTAGAGGTCGGGGTCGGCCTTGATGGCGCTCACGTGCAGCCCCGCCTTGTGCGCGAACGCGGACGCGCCGACCCACGACGTGTGCGGGTCGAGCGGGATGTTCGCGACCTCGGCGACGGCGTGCGCCACGTGGCTGAGCGACGCGAGCTTGCCCTCGGGCAGCACCTGCCTCCCGGCCTTGGTCTCCAGCGCCGCGACGACCGAGAAGAGGTCCGCGTTGCCGCACCTCTCGCCGTACCCGTTGGCCGTGCCCTGCACGTGCGTCGCCCCGACGTCGATGGCGGCGAGCGAGTTGGCGACGGCACACGCGGTGTCGTTGTGCGCATGGATCCCGACCCTGAGGCCGGCCGCGACGACGGAGCCGACGATGTCCTGCAGCCGTGCGGGCAGCATGCCGCCGTTGGTGTCGCAGAGCACCAGCACGTCGGCGCCGGCCTCGGCGGCGACCCGAAGCACCTCGAGGGCGTACGCGCTGTCGGCCTGCCAGCCGTCGAAGAAGTGCTCGGCGTCGAGGAACACCCGCATGCCCTCGCCGCGCAGGTGCGCGACCGAGTCGCGGACCATGGCGAGGTTCTCCTCGCGGGTCGTGCGCAGCGCCCGCTCGACGTGCCGGACGTCGGACTTCGCGACGAGGGTCGCCACGGACGCGCCGCTGTCACGGAGGTGGGCCAGGTCGGCGCGTACGTCGCCGCCTGGCTTGCGGGTGGAGCCGAAGGCGGCGAGCTTCGCGTGCGTCAGGTCGAGCTCGGTCTGCGCCCGACGGAAGAACTCCGCGTCCTTCGGGTTGGCACCCGGCCAGCCGCCCTCGATGAAACCGACCCCGAGCCCGTCGAGGTGGCGGGCGATCGCCAGCTTGTCGTTGACGGACAGCGACAGGCCCTCGCGCTGGCTGCCGTCGCGCAGCGTCGTGTCGTAGACGTGGAAGGCGTCGCTCATCGCTTCACCTCTCGCACGTCGGCGCGCCGGCAGCGCTGCCGGATCAGCAGGGCCTGATCAGATCCTGGTACGTCGATGGTGACGGTCGCGATGGGGGTGCCGTCGTTCCGCACGATGCGGGACGGGAACACCCGTCGGGCGTGCAGGACAGGCGCAGGCTTCGCCTGGCAGCAGCCTGGCACCCCCGTGAAGGCGGGAAGGCCTGGTACGAGCTCCAGCTCGAGCGGCATGAGAACTCCAAGAAGCACAAAACCCCTCCAGCCACGAGGGCAGAAGGGGTAGCGCGTTCTCTGACTCTGAGTCAGGGGACGCGCTTCGGAATGATGAGCGAGGCGTACATCGCGCCGAACGCTATCAGGAGGCGGGCGTGAGCTCCCCGCGACCGCTGACCACCCGGACGATGTCGCGCACGCTGAGCACACCCACGACCTCGGAGCCCTCGCACACGACGAGGTGCCGGAAGCCGCCGTTGACCATCGCCATCGCGGCGCGGCCCAGGTCCCAGTCCGGCGTGGCCGTGACCGCGTCCGGCGTGAGGTGGTCGGCGCAGACCTCGGTGTCGGGATCCTGGCTGAGTGCCACGGCCTCGAGCACGTCGCGCTCGGTGAGGATGCCCGGGCCGTCGGCGTCCGGGTCGAGCACGACAGCCGCTCCGACCTTGCGCTCGAGCATGGCCTTGGCAGCCTGCCTGAGCGTATGGGTCGGCCCGATCGTGAGGACCGTCGTGCTCATCGCATCCCTGACGTGCATGGGGCACCTCCTCCCCCGGACGGTACGACGATGAAACCTGCCTGACTAGCAGACGCGCGTGACCCAGCCGTGGGGGTCCTCGGCCCGGCCGTACTGGATGTCCATGAGCGCCTTGCGCAGCTTCATGGTGATCTCGCCCGGCTCACCACTCCCGGCGACGGCCTCACCACCGGGCCAGCGCAGCGCACCGATCGGCGTGATGACGGCGGCGGTGCCGCAGGCGAAGACCTCGACGACGGAGCCGTCGACGGCGCCCTTGCGCCACTCGTCGACGTCGACCTTGCGCTCCTCCACCTCGTGGCCGAGCTCGCGGGCGATCGTGACGATCGAGTCGCGGGTGATGCCCTCGAGGATGGTGCCGGACACGTCCGGCGTGACGAGCCGGCCGTCGTCCATGACGAGGAAGATGTTCATGCCGCCCAGCTCCTCGAGCCAGCGGTGTTCGACGGCGTCGAGGAACACGACCTGGTCGCAGCCGTTCGCGATGGCCTCCTGCTGCGCGACGAGCGAAGCGGCGTAGTTGCCGCCGCACTTCGCCGCACCGGTGCCACCAGGAGCAGCACGCGTGTACTCCTGGCTGAGCCACAGCGAGACCGGGCGCAGCGGGCCGCTGAAGTAGTTGCCCGAGGGGCTGGCGATGAGCTGGAACAGCGCCGTGTCCGAGGGGCGGACGCCGAGCCCGATCTCCGTGGCCCAGACGAACGGCCGCAGGTAGAGGCTGGCGCCCTCGCCGCTCGGCACCCAGTCCTTGTCCGTGGTCACGAGCAGCTTGCACGCCTCGACGAAGGACTCTTCAGGGACCTCGGGCAGGGCGAGCCGGCGGCAGGACGCCGCCATCCGGGCGGCGTTGCGCTCGGGCCGGAACAGGGCGACGCCGCCGTCGGGCTGCTGGTAGGCCTTGAGGCCCTCGAACACGGTCTGGCCGTAGTGCAGGACGACGCTGGCGGGGTCGACGCTGACCGGCCCGTAGGCCTCGAGGCGGGCATCGTGCCAGCCCTCGGCGACCGAGAACTCGGCCGTGACCATGTGGTCGGTGAAGACCTTGCCGAACGCGGGGTTGGCAAGGATCTCGGCGCGGGCCTCCGCGTCGACGGGCGTACCCGTGGGCTGCACTGCGAACTTCATGACGTTCCTCCTGCCCTCAGGGTACGGGGAGGTGGACCGCCGTCGCGTAGGTGTTGCGAACAGTCCGGTGCCCTTGCGGTAGGTCGCCGGAACGAGAGGCTCAGGCGCGTGCGGGCATCCGGATCCCGGCAAGGACGACCTCCGACTCGCGCACGTCGGTCACGTCCGCTCCGGCCTTCGCGCTGCCCGCCTGCCGGAGCGACTCCGCGTGCACCCGGCTGGCCTCGAGGGCCTGCCGGCTGTCGAACGTCACCGAGACCGCAGCGTGGCCGCTGGCTCGGTCGACGAGCAGCACCGCGCTGCAGTAGCCCTCGAGCAGCTGGACGTCGTGCAGCGTCGAGCTGCTGTAGGCGTCGATCGCCGAGTCCACGCGGTGCGGGTCGATGCGCACGCGGGTGGTGCGGCCCCAGAACCCGGGCTCGGCCGAGCGCCGCCGGTCCAGCACCGCGAGCTCGAGCAGCTCCGTGGCGGCGACCCCGCCGCCCAGCCGCTCCGCGATCTGCACCCGCAGCGGTGCCAGCGCGGCGTCGGAGGCTGTCCGGGCCTGCATCGACGCCCAGGCCGTCGTCACGGTCGTGGCGCCGGTGTCGCGGTCGACGAGCATCGACAGGCCCAGACCTCCCGGCAGCCCCTCGACGACCGGAACGACGTTGTCGCGCACGAACGCGACGCCCTCGTCGATCCGGTGGGCGTCAGCGTGGATCGTCGTGGCGCGGACGAGCATCGCGCCACCCCCTCTCAGGTCGGCGACTGCAGACCGACCCTGCACCCGCTGAGCGCGAAGGACAAGGCCTAACCGGCCGCGAGCGAGGCGAGGGCGTCGCCCACCTGGGCCGTGCTGCGCGCGTCCCCTCCTCGGGTCGCGAGGTCCTTGGCCACCGCCTCCTCGACCCGTCGGGCCTGGTCGGCGTGGCCGAGGTGGGACAGGAGCAGCGCGACGCTCAGCACCGTGGCGGTGGGGTCGGCCTTCTGCTGACCAGCGATGTCCGGGGCGGAGCCGTGCACCGGCTCGAACATCGAGGGGTTGGTGCGCGACACGTCGAGGTTGCCGCTGGCCGCGAGCCCGATGCCACCGCCTATCGCGGCGCCGATGTCGGTGATGATGTCGCCGAACAGGTTGTCCGTGACGACGACGTCGAACCGGCCGGGGTCGGTCACGAAGAACATGCTCGCCGCGTCGATGTGCTGGTAGGCCGTCTCGACGTCCGGGAAGTCCTGCGCCACCTGGTCGAACACGCGCTTCCAGAGGCCGCCGGCGTGCACGAGCACGTTGGTCTTGTGGACCAGCGTCAGGTGCTTGCGACGGTCCTGCGCGCGGCCGAAGGCGTCGCGGACGACCCGCTCCACGCCGTACGCCGTGTTGAGGCTGACCTCGGTCGCGACCTCGTGCACCGTTCCGGTGCGCATCGAGCCGCCGTTGCCGACGTACGGGCCCTCGGTGCCCTCCCGGACCACGACCATGTCGACCGGGCCCTTCACAGGGCCTTCGACGCCCGGGTACAGCTTCACCGGGCGCAGGTTGACGTGGTGGTCGAGCGCGAAGCGCAGCTTCAGCAGGAGCCCGCGCTCCAGCACGCCCGGCGGGACGGACGGGTCGCCGATGGCGCCCAGCAGGATCGCGTCGAAGCTCTTGAGCTCCTCGGTCACGCTGTCGGGAAGCGTCTCGCCGGTGCGGTTGTAGCGGGTCGCACCCAGGTCGTACTCCGTGGTGGTGACGCCGGGAAGGACCGCACCGAGCACCTTCAGGCCCTCGGCCACGACCTCGGGCCCGATCCCGTCGCCACCGATGACAGCAAGCTTCGTCATGGTCGCGACCGTACCAGGTGTTCCCATTCCCTAGGACGCCAGTCCCACCATATGGGATCGCGAATGGCTACAGCACTTCGAAAACCTGGCGAGAATCCGAAGTGCTGTAGCCATTCACGGGGGTCAGGCAGTGCGGTTGATGCCGCTCACGATGGCGCGCAGCGAGCTGGTCACGATCGACGGGTGGATGCCGCAGCCCCAGAGCACGACGCCGTTGACGGCGAGCTCGAGGTAGGACGCGGCCTGCGCCTCCTCGCCCGCACCGGTCGCGTGCTCGGCGTAGTCCAGCACCCGCACGTCGAGGTCCAGCGTCGAGAGGGCGTGCACGAACGCCGCGATCGGGCCGTTGCCCGAGCCGCTCACCGTGATCGCCCTGCCCTGCCAGACGAGGTTGGCCTCGATGGTGTCGCTCTCGTCGGACGAGTGCTTGTACGACGTCAGCGCGAGTGCCCCGTCGGCCAGGTAGGTGTCCTGGTAGAGCGACCAGATGCGGGCAGGCGAGATCTCGCCGCCCTCCCCGTCCGCGATCTCCTGCACGACCCGGCTGAACTCGATCTGCATCCGGCGGGGCAGGTCGAGGTGGTGGTCGTTCTTCAGGACGTACGCGACGCCGCCCTTGCCCGACTGGCTGTTGACCCGGATGACCGCCTCGTAGCTGCGGCCCACGTCCTTCGGGTCGATCGGCAGGTAGGGCACCTCCCAGCGGAACTCGTCGACCGGGACGCCCGCGTCGCGCGCGTCCTTCTCCATCGCCTCGAGGCCCTTCTTGATGGCGTCCTGGTGCGAGCCGGAGAAGGCCGTGTAGACGAGGTCGCCGCCGTACGGGTGGCGCGGGTGCACCGGCAGCTGGTTGCAGTGCTCGACGGTGCGGCGGATCTCGTCGATGTCGCTGAAGTCGATGCCCGGGTCGATGCCCTGGCTGTAGAGGTTGAGACCCAGGGTCACCAGGCAGACGTTGCCGGTCCGCTCGCCGTTGCCGAACAGGCAGCCCTCGACGCGGTCGGCGCCAGCCATCACGCCCTGCTCGGCGGCGGCGACGGCGGTGCCGCGGTCGTTGTGCGGGTGCAGGGACAGGATGACGCTGGAGCGCCGGGCGCCGAGCCGGCGGATGACCCACTCGATCTGGTCGGCGTAGACGTTGGGCGTGCTCATCTCCACCGTGGCCGGGAGGTTGATGACCACCGGGTTCTCGGCGGTCGGCTGCCACACGTCCATGACGGCCTCGCAGACCTCGACCGCGTAGTCGAGCTCGGTGCCGGTGAAGGACTCGGGGCTGTACTGCCAGCGGACGGGGGTGCCCTCGAGCAGCTGCTCCGCGTACTTCTTGCACCAGGTCGCGCCCTGCACGGCGATGTCCTTCACGCCGTCCTTGTCGAGGCCGAAGACCACGCGCCGCTGAAGCGTCGAGGTGCTGTTGTAGAGGTGGATCAGGACCGGCGACGGGCAGCCGACGAGCGACTGGACCGTGCGCTCGATCAGCTCCTCGCGGGCCTGCGTCAGCACCTGGATCGTGACGTCGGCCGGGACGAGTCCCTCTTCGATGATCGAGCGGATGAAGTCGAAGTCGGTGCTCGAGGCAGCCGGGAAGCCGACCTCGATCTCCTTGTAGCCCATCTCCACCAGGAGCTGGAACATCTGCTTCTTGCGGGCTGAGTCCATCGGCTCGATGAGAGCCTGGTTGCCGTCGCGCAGGTCGACGCTGCACCACTGCGGGGGCGCGTCGATCGTGCGCGAGGGCCAGGTGCGGTCAACGAGGTCGACCGGCGGGAAGGCCGGGTAGCGCTGGTAGTTCTTCATGCTGTGCTCCTCAGACGCTGTGTCTCTGTGCGCGTCTCCGACGCGACGGAAGTGCGGCCAGCACGAGTCCCGCGACGAGGAGCCGGCCTAGATCGAGGCCTCGTCGCGGCGCATAAGGAGGAGCAGGGCTGCCACGGCCTCAGGGTAACAGGAAGGGGTCCACGGCGGCGCGGAAGGCCGTGGGCTGGTCGATCCACGGGTGGTGCCCCGCGTCCTCGACCCACGCGATCGCCGCGTCGGGAAAGGCGCCAGCGACGAGCTCCGGTGCTGCGACCCCCGAGACCGCGTCCCGGGTGCCGGCCACGACGAGGACTGGGGCCGTCACGGCGCGCAGCCCCGTGAGCAGGTCGGCGAAGCTGACCTGGTCGGCACCGGCGATGTAGCCGGCCTGCGCTCGCTTGCTGAGCAGCGGCTCCATCCGGGCCGCATGAGCCTGCGCAGCCTCATCCCATCGGACGTACTGGAACGGGACCACCGCGCGCCGCAGGGACGGGACCTGTGACGGCGGCGCGTCCTTCAGGAGCTCCATCGCCTCGGCCGCCTCGGCGTACCAGGGCTCGTCGGCGTAGGTCTCCCTCACGGCAGGGACATCTGCACGGGTGCCGCCCTGCAGGTGGTCGCTGGGCGTCAGCAGCACGAGCCGCTCGACCGACGCTGGGTGCTGCGCCGCCCAGACCTGTGCGGTGACCGCTCCCGCGGAGTGGCCGAGGACTGCCATCGTCTCGAGCCCGAGGTGCACGCGCAGCGCCTCGAGGTCGGCAGCGAGCCGGTCGAAGCGCATCGTCGACGGGTCGCTGGGCAGCTCGCTCTGGCCGGTGCCGCGGGTGTCGAGCAGCACCAGGGTCCGGACGGCGGCCAGCCCGGCGAGGTCCTCGAAGTAGCGGCCGGGGAAACCAGGACCACCGGCGAGGCAGACCAGGGGCGTCCCGGCGCCGGTGGCCGAGTAGGCGAGATCCGTGCCGTCGTACGACGTGAAGCGCGGCATCAGGTCAGGTCGACGTACCGGGCGCTCTGGGCACCGATCGCGGTCGCGATGGCGTCCAGGACGTCGCCGGGGACGGCGGAGTCGATGGTGAGCGCCATGAGCGCGTCACCGCCCTGCGACGTGCGGGAGACCTGGGCCCCGGCGATGTTGACCTGCGCCTCGCCCAGGGCCGCACCGACGGTGCCGACGACGCCGGGCTTGTCGGCGTACCGGAAGAACAGCAGGTGCTCGGCGGGGATCAGGTCGACGTCGAAGCCGTCGACCTCGGTGAGCTTCTCGACCTGGCGCGGACCGGACAGGGTCCCGGAGACGCTGACCTGGTCGCCGTTCGGCAGCGTGCCGCGCACGGTGATGAGGCTGCGGAAGTCCGGGCTCTCGGGGTCGGTGGTGAGCGACACCTCGACGCCCCGCTCGGCAGCCAGGGCCGGCGCGTTGACGAAGGTGACCTGCTCCTCGACGACGTCGGCGAACACGCCCTTGAGCGCGGCGAGCTGCAGGACCGAGACGTCATGGGCGGTGACCTCGCCGCGGACCTCCACCTGGAGCTGCGCCGCCACTCCCCCGGCGAGGCCGGTGAACAGCCGCCCGAGCTTCTCGACCAGCGGCAGCGCGGGTCGTACCTCCTCGACGACCACACCGCCCGCCTGGACGTTGACCGCGTCGGGGACGAACTCCCCCTCGAGCGCGAGCTTCACCGAACGGGCGACGGCCACGCCGGCCTTGTCCTGCGCCTCGACCGTCGAGGCGCCGAGGTGCGGGCTGACCACGACCGAGTCGAAGCCGAACAGCGGCGAGTCGGTGCAGGGCTCCTTGTCGAAGACGTCGATGCCGGCCCCCGCGACCTGACCGCTGGCCAGGGCGTCGGCGAGCGCCTGCTCGTCCACCAGGCCGCCGCGAGCGGCGTTGACGATCCGGACCGTCGGCTTGCACATCGCCAGCTGCTCCTTGCCGATGAGACCGACCGTCTCCGGAGTCTTCGGCAAGTGGATGGAGATGAAGTCGCTCTCGCGCAGCAGCTCGTCCAGGGACACCAGCTTCACGCCGATCTGGCCGGCCCGGGCCGCGGAGATGTAGGGGTCGTAGGCGATCAGGCGCGTGCCGAAGGCGCTCATCCGCTGGGCGAACAGCACGCCGATGCGGCCCAGGCCCACCACGCCGACGGTCTTGTCCGCGACCTCGACGCCGGTCCACTTCGAGCGCTGCCACTTGCCCTGCTTGAGGGCCTCGTTGGCCGGCGCGATGTTGCGGGCGCACGCCAGCAGCAGCGCGACGGCCTGCTCGGCGGCGCTCACGACGTTGCTCTGGGGAGCGTTCACCACCATGACGCCGCGGGCGGTCGCGGCCGGCACGTCGACGTTGTCGAGGCCGATGCCGGCACGCGCGACGACCTTCAGCCGGGGCGCAGCCGCGAGGGCCTCGGCGTCGACCTGGGTCGCACTGCGGATCAGCACCGCATCGGCCTCCGCCAGGGCAGGGAGCAGCGCGGCGCGGTCGGCCCCGTCGACGTGGCGGATGTCGAAACCGTCGCCCAGGACGGCGATGACGGAGGGCGCGAGCTCCTCGGCGATGAGGACGACGGGACGGGACAACGTCTTGGTGACCTTAGGGCTCGTCGGACAGGTACCCAAACCCTAGCGATGCAGCAGCGCGGCCGGGCTGACAGGATCACCCTGACAGCACCCCACCCGCCTGGAGCTCGCGTGCGCCTCCTTCCCCCCGCCCTCGTCGTCGCTGCCCTGCTGGGCACGTCACTGGCGGCCGCCCCTGCCACGGCAGCCACGCCGGGGCATCACAGCCGCTACTCGGGCCTCGCCGACGCACGCGCGCACCTGCCTCTGGCGGTGGGGCACCCGGCGTCGGCGCACCCCGCGCGGATCGGCACGGTCGACCGGCGCGACCGCGTCGCGGCGACCGGGAGCTCCCTGAGCCCGGCCCTGGTCGCGCACCAGCAGGCGCTGCGGGCCGCCGCCCAGCCGAACGTGACGTCCGGCTCGGTGCTCTCCACGTGGGACGTCACGTTCGAGGACCCGACGACCTCGGGCGGGGACTGCGCCGCGGTCACGACGCCTCAGCGCGACTCCTTCAACCGGGCCGTCGACATCTGGGCGCACACGGTCGCCTCCAGCGTGACCATCACCGTCGACGCGTGCTTCCACGCGCTGGCCGAGGGCCAGCTCGGCGGCGCCACGGCGTACGACTTCCAGCAGTTCGGCGGTGTCGACTTCCCGAACGCGCTCGCCAACTCGCTCACCGGTGAGAACGGCAACGCGACCCTGGACGGGTCCAAGGAGCCGGACATCCTCGCGGAGTTCTCCAACTCCAGCAGCCTCTACTACTTCGGGGCCGATCCCGACGGGATCGAGGCCGCGTGCCCCAGCGGCTGCTACGACTTCGAGTCGGTCGCCCTCCACGAGCTCGGCCACGGCCTCGGCTTCATCGGCTCCGTCTACAAGATCAGCGCGGGCCACGCGGCCTACGGCTACGACCCCCTCTCGGGCGACGAGACGCCCTTCATCTACGACCTGTTCGCCGAGACCTCGGGCGGCTCGTCCGTCGTGGACTACCCGAACAAGAGCTCCGTGCTCTACGACGTCGTGACCAGCAACCAGGTCTACTGGAACGGACCCGAGGGCGCCGGCGCCGATCGCGGCAGGGAGCCGAGGCTGTTCGCGCCGATCGAGGGCTTCCTCGAGGGCAGCTCGTACAGCCACCTCGACTACAACAGCTACCCCACCGGCGACGCCGACAGCCTGATGACGCCCTACGCCGAGGCCAACGACGTGACACGCGACCCGGGTGAGGTGATGCTCGGCATGTTCCGCGACATGGGCTGGGTCACGCCAGGGCTTCCGGGTGCGAGCTACACCCCGCTCGCGAACCCCGTGCAGGTCCTCGACTGGGGCATCGTCAACAACGGCGGGCTGAAGGACGTTGCCATCGCCGGCTCCTACGGTGTGCCCGCCAACGCGACCGCCGTCGTGCTGAACCTCACCGCGGCTGCCGCGTCCAAGGGGAACAGCCAGCTGTTCGCCTATGCGAAGCCGCGCGCGGCTCCGCTGCCCCCGCCGGCTCGGGTGCCCAACCTGGTCGCCGCCGCGGGATACACGAAGGACGGTCTCGCCACCGTGCCGCTCGGAGCCGGTGCCGTGCGCTTCAGGAACGTGGGCGGATCGGCGCACAACTACGCGGCCGTGGTCGGCTACTTCACGCCCACCGGCGGTACGCCGTACGCCTCGGTCAACCCGCACCGCGTCGTCGACACCAGGACCGGCACGGGCACGGTGAGGTCGAGGGTCGGGACGGTCGCGCGCACGATCACGCTGACCGACGTGCCGTCCACCGCCGTGGCGGTCGCCCTCGACGTCACGGGCATCAACCCGAGCAACACCAGCACCGTCCAGGTGTTCAGCAGCGACCTGTCCGCGCCGCAGACCGGGAACGTGCACACCCGGCCGGGCCAGTCCGCGACCAACCTCGTCATCGTCAAGCTCGGGGCAGACCACGGCTTCAAGGTCCTCACGACCCTGGGCAGCACCGACGTCGTCGCGGACCTCGTGGGCTGGTACGACGCCAGCGCGGGCGGCCTGTTCCGGCCGGTGCTCCCCCAGCGCGTGTGGGGGCCGACGAAGGTGCCGGCGTCCGTCAAGGACGTCAAGGCCGTCGGCTCCGCCGAGGGTTTCGGCGTCCCGGCCGGCGCCACGTCGCTGGTGCTCGACACGGTCGCCTCGTTCCCCAGCGCCACCACGTTCCTGTCGACCTACGCGACCGGCGTCTTCCCGGGCATCACGACGCTCACGGTGGCCGCCGGCAAGTCCGCCAGCGGGGCGTCCCTGACCAAGCCGAGCGCGGGCGGCAACGTCCGCGTCAAGAACGCCGCCGGGACGTCCACGGTCTCCCTGGACCTCTTCGGCTACTACGCCCCCTGACGCGCTTCCTCAGAGACGAGCAAGCGCGCGGGCTCAGGACGCAGGCAGCTGCGCGCGGATCCGCCTCGGTCCACGAGGCTTAACGCCGGACGACGAGACAGGGCCGCTCCGAAGGGAGCGGCCCTGTGGCCGTACTGACTGCTGCTAGGCCTTGTCGTCGATCCAGGCCATCATCGGGCGGAGCTTGCCGCCGACGACCTCGATCGGGTGCTCGCCCTGCTCCTTGCGGAACTGGGCCATCTCGGTGCCGCCGTTGTCGTCGTCGGCGATGAGGCGGTTGACGAAGGTGCCGTCCTTGATGTCGGACAGGACGCGCTTCATCTCGGCCTTGGTCTCGTCGGTGACGATGCGCGGGCCGGTGACGTAGTCGCCGAACTCGGCGGTGTCGGAGATGGACCAGCGCATCTTGGCGAGCCCGCCCTCGTACATCAGGTCGACGATGAGCTTGAGCTCGTGCAGGCACTCGAAGTAGGCGACCTCGGGCTGGTAGCCGGCCTCGATGAGCGTCTCGAAGCCCGCCTGGACGAGCGCCGACGCGCCACCGCAGAGGACGGCCTGCTCGCCGAACAGGTCGGTCTCGGTCTCCTCGGTGAACGTCGTCTTGATGACGCCGGCGCGGGTGCCACCGATGCCCTTCGCCCAGGACAGTGCGAGCGCGAGGGCGTTGCCGGTCGCGTCCTGCTCGACGGCGACCAGGCAGGGCACGCCCTTGCCGTCGACGAACTGGCGGCGCACCAGGTGGCCCGGGCCCTTGGGCGCGACCATGGCGACGTCGACACCGGCCGGCGGCGTGATGAGGCCGAACCGGATGTTGAGCCCGTGGCCGAACAACAGCGCCTTGCCGTCGGTGAGGTGCGGCTCCACGTCGTCCTTGTAGAGCTTTCGCTGCACCGTGTCGGGCGCCAGGATCATGATGACGTCGGCCTCGGCGGCAGCCTCGGCCGGCGTCACGACCCGGAGGCCGTCGGCCTCGACCTTGGCGCGGGTCTTGGAGCCCTGGGGCAGCCCGATGCGGACGTCGACGCCGCTGTCACGCAGGCTCAGGGCGTGCGCGTGGCCCTGGCTGCCGTACCCCAGGACAGCGACCTTCTTGCCCTGGATGAGGGACAGGTCGGCGTCGTCGTCGTAGAAGACCTCTGCGGCCATGGTGATGTACTTCCTTTGCTAGCTAGCGGAACGGAGACGGTTCTCGGACCCGGTCATCGAGCGCGAGCCGCGACCCATGGCGACCATGCCGGACTGGACGAGCTCCCGGATGCCGAACGGCTCCAGGACCTTGATGAGGGCGTCGAGCTTGTCGACGGTGCCCGTGGCCTCGATCGTGACGGCATCGGTGGCGACGTCGACGACCTTGGCGCGGAACAGCTGGACGGTCTCCAGCACGTGGCTGCGGGTCGTGAGGTCGGCTTTCACCGTCACCAGCAGCAGCTCGCGCTGCACCGACGCGGCG